>CAYOJM010000021.1:0-23919 GCA_964404295.1 uncultured Sedimenticola sp.
TCACCTTCACGTCGGGAGGCACCTTCAACGTCACTCAGACGCCCATCACCACCACGGTGCCCGAGCCTTCCTCCCTGTGGTTGCTTGGAGCCGGCGTGATAGGATTTGGCGGCTGGCGGATGCGCAGAAAAAATCGCTGATCCAGTTCCTGTCGGCAAGGCTCGTGGAGTCCTTTGCGGGCGGGGCGATTCGAAACGCCACACTTGTAGTGTGGCGTTTTTTCTGGAGGAAACACCATGAGAATCGTTCTGTTCCTTTTTTTTGTGGGATTGCAGTGGACGGTGTCCTATCCGGCCTCGGCTGCCGATGCCGAGGGCCGGTTTGCAGTGCGGGGCGCGGGCATGATGGAATGCCGGGTGTTCGTGGAGGAGAAAAGGCAAAACACCCCCAAACTCAACCTCTACCTGGGTTGGATTGATGGCTATGTCTCGGCGGCAAACCAGTTTTCACCCGACACCTTCGATCGGGTGCCTTGGGGGAACACGGTCTATCTGGCCACCTTGGTGGAAAGTTATTGTAAGAAGCATCCCGGTGATCGTTTTTATGTGGCGGTAGGCAGGTTGCTGGAAAATCTTGCCAAACAGCGGCTACGTACCTCGTCCGAGCTGGTGGTCGCAGAACACGACGGCCATCGCACCCACCTCTACCGAAGTGTTTTGAAGGCAGTGCAGGCCAGGTTGAAGGAGGCCGGTCATTACCAAGGCGAACCGGATGGAACCTATGGGCCGGCCACCCGGGATGCGCTGCTTGCTTTCCAGAAAGAGGTGGGCGCGCGCCAGACGGGCTTGCCGGACCAGCTCACGCTCTATCTCATCGACAGGAAGCTGGGAAAGCTGATTCCGCTTCCCTGAGTTTCGGTCGACGACCACCGCATCCTCGTAGCGGGTGACCGCTTCAATGTTTGGAATGGGTGATTGTCGCCGATCCGCTTGAATTCGGGTGCCACGCCCCCATCTGCCTTCTCGTCTGAAAAAATTTCGGGAGCCTGAACGATCATGCGGATGGACAAACTGACAACCAAATTCCAGATGGCGCTGGCTGACGCCCAGAGCCTGGCCGTGGGCAGGGACCACCAGTTCATCGAGCCGGTGCATCTGCTGGTGGCCATGCTCGACCAGGAGGGGGGCAGCATCCGCCATCTGTTGACCCAGGCGGGCGTGAACGTGGACCAGTTGCGCTCCAGCCTGGGCGAGGCCATGGATCGTCTGCCCAAAGTGCAGGGGGCGGAAGGGGAAGTCCACGTTTCCAACGACCTCAACCGGCTGCTCAACCTCACCGACAAGTTGGCGCAGCAAAAGGGGGACCAGTACATCTCTTCGGAGCTGTTCCTGCTGGCGGCGGTGGAGGACAAGGGCCAGCTGGGTGAGCTCCTGCGCAAGGCCGGCGTCACCAAGGGGGTACTGGAGCAAGCCATCGAAAAGATGCGCGGAGGGCAGAACGTGAACGATCCCAACGCCGAGGAGCAGCGCCAGGCGCTGGAGAAGTACACCATCGACCTCACCGAGAAGGCCGAGCAGGGCAAGCTGGATCCCGTCATCGGCCGGGACGCCGAGATCCGACGCACCATCCAGGTGTTGCAACGGCGCACCAAGAACAACCCGGTGCTCATCGGCGAGCCCGGCGTGGGCAAGACCGCCATCGTCGAGGGGCTGGCCCAGCGGATCGTCAACGGCGAGGTGCCCGAGGGGCTCAAGCACAAGCGGCTGCTGTCGCTGGACATGGCGGCGCTCATCGCCGGCGCCAAATTCCGCGGCGAGTTCGAGGAGCGGCTCAAGGCGGTACTCAACGACATCGCCAAGGCGGAAGGTCAGATCATCCTTTTCATCGACGAAATCCATACCATGGTGGGCGCCGGCAAGGCCGAGGGCGCCATGGACGCCGGTAACATGCTCAAGCCCGCCTTGGCCCGTGGCGAGCTCCACTGCATCGGCGCCACCACCCTGGACGAGTACCGCCAGTACATCGAAAAGGACGCCGCGCTCGAGCGCCGTTTCCAGAAGGTGCTGGTAGACGAGCCCACGGTAGAGGACACCATCGCCATCCTGCGCGGCCTGAAGGAGCGCTACGAGGTGCACCACGGTGTGGAGATCACCGACAGCGCCATCGTGGCGGCGGCCACCTTGTCGCATCGTTATATCACCGACCGCAAGCTGCCGGACAAGGCCATCGACCTCATCGATGAGGCGGCGTCTCGCATCCGCATGGAGATCGACTCCATGCCCGAGGAGATGGACAAGCTCGATCGCCGCCTCATTCAGCTCAAGATCGAGCGTGAGGCGCTGAAGAAAGAGACCGATGAGGCGGCACGCAAACGCTTGCAGGCGCTGGAAGAAGAGATTTCAGAGCTGGAGAAGAAGTTCTCCGACCTGGAAGAGATCTGGAAGGCGGAGAAGGCGGCGGTGCAGGGCACCACCCACATCAAGGAGGAGCTGGAGCGGGCCCGGATCGAGCTGGAGACGGCCCGCCGCGCGGGTGACCTGCAGCGCATGTCGGAGATCCAGTACGGCGTCATCCCCCAGCTCGAGCAGCAGCTCAAGGCGGCCGCCGAGGCCGAAAAGCAGGAGTTCAAGCTGTTGCGCAACAAGGTCACCGAGGAGGAGATCGCCGAGGTGGTCTCCAAGTGGACCGGTATCCCGGTGAGCAAGATGCTCGAGGGAGAGAGGGAAAAGCTGCTGCACATGGAAGACGCCCTGCGCAAGCGGGTGGTAGGCCAGGACGAGGCGGTCAAAGCGGTTTCGGACGCCATCCGTCGGGCGCGCGCGGGGCTCTCCGATCCCAACCGGCCGAACGGCAGCTTCCTCTTCCTCGGCCCCACCGGGGTGGGCAAGACCGAGCTGTGCAAGGCGCTGGCCGAGTTTCTCTTCGATACCGAAGAGGCCATGGTCCGCATCGACATGTCGGAGTTCATGGAGAAGCACTCGGTGGCGCGGCTCATCGGCGCGCCGCCCGGATATGTGGGTTATGAAGAAGGCGGCTACCTCACCGAGGCGGTGCGGCGCAAACCCTATTCGGTGATCCTGCTGGACGAGGTGGAAAAGGCGCACCCGGATGTTTTCAACGTGCTGCTGCAGGTGCTGGACGACGGCCGGTTGACGGACGGCCAGGGACGCACCGTGGACTTTCGCAACACGGTGATCGTCATGACCTCCAACCTGGGTTCGCAGCTCATCCAGGAGATGGCGCGCACCGGCGACTACGAGGCGATGAAGACCGCCGTGATGGAGGTGGTGGGCCAGCATTTCCGGCCGGAATTCATCAACCGGCTGGACGAGACCGTGGTCTTCCATCCGCTGGGCAAGGAGCAGATCCGCAAGATCACCGACATCCAGATCGGTTATCTGCGCAAGCGGCTGGAGGAGCGGGATCTGAAGCTGGAGATCACGGAAGCGGCCCTGGACAAGTTGGGCGAAGCCGGTTTCGACCCGGTCTACGGCGCCCGGCCGCTCAAGCGGGCCATCCAGCACGAGCTGGAGAACCCGCTGGCGCAGAAGATCCTGGCCGGCGAGTTCGCCCCCGGCGACACCATCCATGTGGACGTGGCCGGCGACGGACTCACCTTCTCCAAGGGCTGATCCGGCGGCGGATCGGATCCGCCCGCAGCGCCCCGGCGATGTGCCGGGGCGTTTTGCGTTGGGCGTTTCGGTTTCTGTTTCAGCAAGTTATAATATAAAATTGTTTTATCCAGCCATTCCTCCGGTGCGCCATGGCCGATCGCAGGTTACAAGTTTTCTTCACGGTGGCACGCCTGCTCAGCTTCACCAAGGCGGCGGAGGAGCTGCACATGACCCAGCCTGCGGTCACCTTTCAGGTGCGCCAGTTGGAAGAGTATTTCAACACCCGCCTGTTCGACCGCACCCACAACCGCATCAGCCTCACCGAGGCCGGACAGAAGGTGTACGAATACGCTGCCCGCATCTTCGAGCTCTACACCGAGATGGAGAACGTGGTGAAGGAGATGACGGGAGAAGTGGGAGGATCCATCACCATCGGCGCCAGCACCACCATCGCCGAGTACATGCTCCCCTCGCTGCTGGGCGACTTCCGCAAGAAGTACGAGGAGGTGGTGATCCACCTCAAGGTCTCCAACACCGAGGGCATCGTCTCCATGGTGGAGAACAATGTCATTGATCTGGGGGTGGTGGAGGCACCGGTGAGCAACAAGAATCTGGTGGTGGAGACCTGCCTCATGGACAAACTGGTGGCCATCGTCCCGGTCAACCATCCATTGGCGAAGAAGCGATCCGTCACCCTGCCCGAGATCATGAAGTACCCGTTCATCTGCCGGGAGGAGGGGTCCGGCACCCGAGAGGTGATCGAGGATTACATTTGTCACGCCGATGGCTGCAAGGAGGGGCTCAAGATCGCCATGGAGCTGGGCAGCCCCGAGGCGGTCAAAGGTGCGGTGGAGGCCGGCATGGGGATCTCCATCGTCTCCGAAGCCACCATCGAAAAAGAGCTGAAGCTGGGCACGCTCGCCAAGGTGGAGCTGGATCCGCCCATGGAGCGGCCCTTCTCATTCGTGCACCAGAAGCAGAAATTCCGGGTGCGGGTGATGGACAAGCTGCTGGAGTTTGCCCGCAACTATTGCGACCAGGAGGGGTGAGTTGACGCTTCCAGGGCTGGTCCTGTCGGCGGACGAGCGCAGGTTGCTGGGTTTTTTCGCCCGGCTCGATCCGCAGAGCCGCCGCAGCCTGCTCGACTTCGCCGAATTCCTCGCCGGTCGCCTCGAAGCCGGAGCGCCTTCCGTAGAGGCCGAGGCGGCGGTGCCCAAGGCGCCTCTCGACATCCCCAGGCCGGCGAAAGAGTCGGTGGCGGCGGCCATGAAGCGACTGCGCCGGACCTACCCCATGGTGGATCCCGACCGCCTACTGGACGAGGCGGCCGGTCTGATGAGCGCTCACCTGCTGGGCGGTCGGCCGGCGGAGGAGGTCATCGATGAGCTCGAGGCGCTCTTCGAGCGCCATTTCCGCGCGCTGGGAGGCTCCTGAGTGCAGCTGTTCATCCAGTGGTTCCGCCGCACCTTCTCCGATCCCCAGTTGGTGGTGTTGCTCACCTTGCTGGTGTTCGGCTTCGTGGTGGTGCTCACCATGGGGGACATGCTGGCCCCGGTGTTGGCCAGCATCGTCATCGCCTATCTTCTGGAAGGGCTGGTGCAACCCCTGGAACGGTTGGGGTTGCCGCGGCTGGTGGCGGTGGTCATCGTCTTCGTGCTCTTTCTCATCGCTCTGGGGCTGGTGCTGTTCGGCCTCATGCCGTTGCTCTCGCGTCAGGTGAGTCAGTTGGTGCAGCAACTGCCCAGCATGTTGGCCAAGGGACAACAGGTGCTCATGATGCTGCCGGAGAAATATCCGGAACTGATCACAGCCGAGCAGGTTCAGGAGGTGATCGCCGCGCTGGGCGGCGAAGTGGGAAACATCGGTCAGATGGTGCTCTCCTGGTCTCTGGCCTCGGTGGTGGGATTCATCACGCTGCTGGTCTATCTGGTGCTCATGCCGCTGCTGGTCTTCTTCTTTCTCAAGGACAAGCGGTTGATCATCGACTGGCTCTCCCACCTTTTACCGGAGGATCGCACCATCGCCGTCAATGTCTGGCGGGAAGTGGACCGGCAGATCTCCAACTACGTCCGCGGCAAGTTTGTCGAGATCTTGGTGGTCTGGTCGGCCAGTTACGTGACTTTCACGCTCTTCGGGCTCCAATACGCCATGCTGCTGGCGGTGCTGGTGGGGCTTTCGGTGATCATTCCCTACATCGGCGCCACCGTGGTCACCCTGCCGGTGGTGGCCGTGGCGTGGTTCCAGTGGGGGTGGTCGGCCGAGTTTGGATGGCTGACCCTGGCCTATTTCGTGATCCAGGCGTTGGACGGCAATGTGTTGGTGCCCTTGCTCTTTTCCGAGGTGGTGAGCCTGCATCCCATCGCCATCATCGTCGCCATTCTGGTGTTCGGCGGCCTGTGGGGGTTCTGGGGCGTCTTTTTCGCCATTCCCCTGGCCACCTTGGTGAACGCCGTGATCCAGGCGTGGCCCCGCCGTCGTCCCCGGAAAGAGGCGCGATCGCAAGCCGCCTAGCGAAAGGGCACGACGGGCGGGGGATTGGGGCCGCACTTTCCGCTCGCCGGACGTTAAAATCACCACCATCGACCCTCCTTCGCGGATATCGCCTTGAACCTCTCCCCGTGTGACGAACTCCATACCCTGCGCGATTGGGTTCGCTGGGGCGCCAGCCGTTTCCGGGAAGCCGGCCTCTTTTTCGGCCACGGCACGGACAACGCTTATGACGAAGCCTGGGTGTTGGTGCTCCATGCGCTCCACCTGGAACACGAAAGGGCGGCGGATTTCCTGGATGCCCGCCTCACGCTCGACGAGAAGAAGCGGGTGTTGGGCTATTTCATGCGCCGCATCGAAGAGCGGCTGCCGGCCCCCTATATCACCCATGAAGCCTGGTTCGCCGGGCTCTCTTTCTACGTGAACGAGAACGTGCTGATTCCACGCTCCCCCATCGCCGAACTCATCGAACGAGGATTCGAGCCTTGGCTGGAGACGGAGGCGCCCCGCGTGCTGGACTTGTGCACCGGCAGCGGTTGTATCGCCATCGCCTGCGCGCACCACCTGCCTCGATCGCAGGTGGATGCCTCCGACATCTCTCCCTCGGCCCTGGAAGTGGCTCGGGTGAACGTGGATCGCCACCATCTCCAGGACCGGGTGCGGCTCCACCATTCCGACCTGTTCGACCGGCTTCCACCGGCACGCTACGACCTCATCGTGAGCAATCCACCCTATGTGAGCCGGAGTGAAATGACGGCCTTGCCCGAGGAGTATGGCCATGAGCCGGCCCTGGGCCTAGAAGGGGGGGAGGACGGCTTGGAGTTGGTTCGGCGCATACTGGCGGAAGGGGCCGGATGGCTCGAACCCGGTGGTATCATGGTGGTCGAAGTGGGTGACAGCCGGGATGCCCTGGAGCGCCGCCACCCGGACGTCCCTTTCCTTTGGTTGGAGTTTGCGCGCGGCGGCCATGGCGTCTTCCTGCTCACCGCCGAACAGTTGCAGCAGTACCAGAACCGGTTTTCCGAGGAGTGATCGAAGATGAGTCTGCGCCGTGCAAAAAGCGCCGAAGAGTACATCGAATGGGTGAAGAACGCCGTATTCGAGGTGGACGACCTGCGCGACTGTTACGACTACGAGTTGGAGATGGAGGATCTGACCCGTTATCCCGTGTGGCTCGATCCCCTCGAAGAGTTCATCAAGGATCTATACAACCAGATGGCCGAGGGACGTTACCGTTTCGGGCGCGAGGACCTGCCCTTCATGGAGATCGTCCACCGCCATGGGGATCAGATTCCTTTTCACACGCTGCTGAAGCAGATCAACGAGACCCATCGCAAGGGGCTCGATGTGGACGAGGAGGAGTGATTCTCATGCAACAGCAGCTGATCCTGGACGATGCGCTCATCGCCAAGTACGACCAAAGCGGTCCCCGTTACACCTCCTACCCCACCGCGGTGCAGTTTCACGAAGGGTTCGGCAATGCCGACTACACGCGCATCGCCAGGGAAAGCAATGCCAGCGGACGGCCTCTTTCGCTCTATTTCCACATTCCGTTCTGCGACACCATCTGCTTCTATTGCGCCTGCAACAAAGTGGCCACCAAGGATCGGAGCAAAGGCGGCGAATACTTGCGCCGCCTGTTCCGGGAGATCGAATTGCAAGCCGCGCTGTTCGACGACGACCGACCGGTGGCCCAGCTCCACTGGGGAGGCGGCACCCCCACCTTCATCAGCCACGACGAGATGCGGGCGCTGATGCGGGTCACCGGCGAGCATTTCCGGCTCCTGCCGGACGACCAGGGGGAATACTCCATCGAGATCGATCCGCGCGAAGCCACGCCCGAGACGGTGGCGCTGCTCAGGGAGATCGGTTTCAACCGCATGAGTCTGGGGGTGCAGGACTTCGATCCCGAGGTGCAGCGTGCGGTGAACCGGATCCAGAGTGAGGCCGAAACCCTCGCGGTGCTGGAGGCGGCCCGGGCGGAAGGGTTCCGCTCGGTGAGCATCGACCTCATCTACGGGCTGCCGCACCAGACCCGGGAACGATTCGAGCGCACTTTGGACCGCATCATCGAAATCGGCCCGGACCGGGTTTCGGTCTTCAACTACGCTCATCTGCCCCAACTGTTCAAGCCGCAACGCCGCATCGACGCGGCCGATCTGCCGCCCCCGGAAGTGAAGCTGGAGATCCTTCACATGACGGCTCGGAAGCTGGCCGACGCCGGCTACGTCTACATCGGCATGGACCACTTCGCCAAGCCCGACGATGAGCTGGCGGTGGCCCAACGCGAAGGGACCCTCTACCGCAACTTTCAGGGCTATTCGACCCATGCCGACTGTGATCTCGTCGGCCTGGGCATCACCTCCATCGGCATGGTGGGCAACTGTTACGCCCAGAACCTCAAGGATCTGGATCGTTACTACGCCCGCATCGATGCCGGGGAGCTGGCCGTATTCCGCGGCCTGGAGCTGACCCCGGAAGACCAGTTGCGGCGTGACGTCATCACCCGGCTCATCTGCAATTTCGTGCTCGACTACGCCTCGGTGGAGGCGCGCTGGGGCATCGATTTCAAGGCCCATTTCCAAGAGGAGTTGCGTCGGCTGGAAGAGATGGCCGACGACGGCTTGCTGGAGCTGAACGAGGACGGCATCCGCGTGTTGCCCGTCGGACGCATGCTCATCCGCAACATCTGCATGGTGTTCGATGCCTACCTCGGGCGAGCCAGGGAACAGCGTTTTTCCAGAGTGATCTGACCTTTCCACCCCGCGTTCCAGGAGACGGAGCCATGCACGCCAAGAACACCGAGTTCGTGCCTTTGAACATCGCCGTGCTCACCGTGTCCGACACCCGCACGCTGGAGAACGACCGTTCCGGCGACACCCTGGTGGCCTTGCTCGAGGCCGACGGTCACCGGTTGGCCGACCGCCGCATCGTGCCCGACGACATCTATCGAATCCGTGCCGTGGTCTCCGCTTGGATCGCCGACCCCGATGTGCAAGTGGTGCTCACCACCGGGGGCACCGGCTTCACCGGCAGAGACGGCACGCCCGAAGCGGTGCAGCCCTTGCTGGACAAGGTGATGGACGGTTTCGGCGAGCTGTTTCGTTCCCTCTCTTATCAGGGCATCGGCACCTCCACCATGCAGTCACGGGCCCTGGGTGGGGTGGCCAACGGCACCTTCGTCTTCTGTCTGCCGGGATCCACCGGCGCCTGCCGTGATGCCTGGAGCGGCATCCTCACCCACCAACTGGACGCCCGGACCCGTCCGTGCAACCTGGTGGAGATCCTTCCTCGCCTGCTTGAGAACTGAGCAACATTCTCGATCGCGCTTACGGCGTATGATGGAGCCCCATACGGCCCCATGCTACACTTCTTGAAATGAGCCAAGGGGGCTGGAATACGGAGCCGTGGGGCCGTTTCCGGCCGATTTGCAGCCCGGGAGACCGGGCGGCCGTCCAGAAAGTTCTTGAGGGAGGATCTCTCGTGAAGATGTCGTGGTTGCGTTTCAACAGGATGTGGCTGGCCTTCATCGCTATGGGGCTTTTGTTTTTGCAAGGATGTTCGTCCTATTCCGGCGCCCGTCCGCCGGTGGCCCAGGATCAAATCAGTCCGCAACAGGAGTACGACTATCTGGTGGGACCCGGTGACTCGGTCGAGATTTTCGTCTGGAGCAACCCAGAGCTGACCGTCACCGTTCCGGTGCGGCCCGACGGCAAGATCACCACTCGCTTGGTGGAAGGCATCGAGGCCAGCGGCAAGACCCCTGCCCAGCTGGCGCGTGATATCGAAAAAGCCTATTCCGAATACGTCAAGAATGCCGTCGTCAGTGTCATCGTCAACCGTTTCGTCGGCGTACCCTATCAGCAGGTGCGTGTGGTGGGTGAAGCGGCCAAGCCCTTGAGCATCCCCTTCCGCAAACACATGACGCTTCTCGATCTCATGATCGAGGTGGGCGGGCTGACGGACTACGCCGACGGCAACAACGCCGTGCTCATCCGCAACTTCGAGGGCAAACAACAGCTGTTCACGGTGCGTCTGGACGACCTGCTCCGTGGTGGCGACATCAGCGCCAACATCGCCCTGTGGCCCGGCGACATCATCATCATCCCCGAATCCTGGTTCTGAGGGTTCGGCGCGCCCAACGGAGTGAGTTGACTCATGCAGGAGATCCTGGCCCAGATCACGGAATATGCCTTGGGGATATGGCGCCACCGCTGGGTGGCGCTGGGGTCTGCATGGATATTCTCCATCGCCGGCTGGATCTGGGTGGCCCAGATGCCGGAGGAGTATCTGGCCAGCGCTCGGGTCTATGTGGACACCAACCAGGTGCTCAAGCCCTTGCTTCGAGGGTTGGCCGTGGATCCCAACACCAAGCAACGGATTGCCGTCCTCACCCGCACCATGCTCAGCCGTCCGAACCTGGAGAAGCTGATGCGGATGACGGATCTGGACCTGAATGTGACCACTCCGGTGGAGAAGGAAGAGCTGCTCTCGGAGCTACGCGAAAACATTCGCATTTCTGCGGACCGCCGCAACTCCTCGCTGTACACCATCTCTTTTCAGCATCCGGATCGCAAGACGGCCAAGCTGATGGTGCAGTCGTTGCTCTCGATCTTCGTGGAAGGGACTCTGGGCGAGAAGCGCGAGGACACCGTGGTGGCCCAGGAATTCCTGGAGCAGCAGATCACCGACTATGAGCGCCGCCTGACCGAAGCGGAGGCGCGTTTGGTGGAGTTCCGCCAGAAACACCTGGACGACCTCACCGGCGACGTGGAGGACTACTACGAACGGCTGCAACAAGCCAAGGCCCAGGCCAAGATGGTCCAGCTTCAGCTGCAGGAGTTGGAGAATCGGCGCAAGGAGTTGGAGCGCCAGCTCGAGGACGAGGAGGGTGATTCGGAGTCGCTGCTGGCGGAGATCATCGGCGAGGGAGATGTGGCCACTCCCGAACTCACCACCAGCGTAGATCCCCGTATCGAGGCGCTGCAGTCCAAGTTGGACAATCTGCTGCTCAAATATACGGAGAAACATCCTGAGGTGGTGCAGCTCAAAGCCATGCTCAAGGAGCTGCGCGCCCAGCGGGCGGCGGAGCTCAAACGGCTGGCCCAACAGAAGGGCCCGTCGGCGGAGCTGGCGGACAACCCGGTCTATCAGCAGGTGCGGGCCATGTTGGCGGAGACGGAGGCGCGTATCGCTGAACTCAAGATTCGGGATGAAGCCTATGCCAAACAGGTGAAATTGCTCGAAGGCAAGCTCGAGAGCATTCCTCGTGTCCAGGCCCAGCTCAAACAGCTCAACCGCGACTACCACGTGTTGGCCGAACGCTACCGCAAACTCATCGAGCGGCGGGAGTCGGTCTACATCTCCGGCGAGGTGGAGAAACAGTCGCAAAACGTGAAGTTCCGGGTCATCGACCCCCCCTATGTTCCCCTCGAACCCACGGAGCCGAACAAGTTGCTCCTCAATGCCGGTGTGTTTGCGGGCGCTCTGGCGGCCGGTGGCGGCATCGCATTCCTTCTGGCGCTCTTCCGCCCGGTGTTCGTCGATCCACGCACTCTGGCGCGGGTCACGGGACTGCCGGTGCTGGGGGTGATCTCCCTCTTGGAAAACCCGAAACGGCGGCGTAGGGAACGGGTTGGAAAGCTGTTGTTCGCTCTCGTCTTCCTGGCCTGGATCGGGGCTTTCGTGGGAGTGAATCTGATTCAGGGTGTGGATACTGCAACCATCCGGGCCATGCTGTCGGGAGGAGCTTGAGAAGATGAGCATCATCGAAAAAGCGGTCGACAAACTGGGCAAGGAGGCGGGTGACAAGAGTTTGGATGCGCCGCCGCCGAACGCCGTCGAGCAAGGTGCGGCAGCAGCGGCACCGGCTCAACCTGGACCTGAGCAGACGGCCGTCGACGCCTCGTCGGCGCCGGTCACGCCGGGTGGTGGACCGGAACGGGTGGAGCTGCCGCTCGAGCGTCTGGCCCAGATGGGCATGATCACGCCGGACAAGCCGCGCAGCCAGATCGCCGAGGAGTTCCGCATCATCAAGCGGCCTTTGCTGCTCAACATCGTGGACCAGGGCGCTTCCCTGGTGGACAAGATCAACCTCATCATGGTGACCAGCTCCCTGGCCGGGGAAGGCAAGACCTTCACCGCTGTCAACCTAGCCATGAGCATCGCCATGGAGCAGGACAAGACGGTGTTGTTCGTGGATGCCGACGTTTCCAAAGCGACGGCGGCCACTTTGCTGGGCATCTCCAGCAAGCGGGTGGGGCTCATCGATCTTCTGGAGGATCCCACCATCGAGATGCGGGACGTGATGTTGCACACCAATGTACCCAATCTGCGCATTCTTACCGCCGGGCGGTTACATGATCGGGCCACCGAGTTGTTGGCCAGCGAGGCCATGCAGAGGCTCATGGACGACCTTTCCCGCCGTTACCCCGACCGGGTCATCGTTTTCGACTCCCCGCCGCTCTTACAGAGCACCGAGGCGGTGGTGTTGGCCAATCTGATGGGGCAGGTGGTGTTCGTGGTTGCGGCGGAGCAGACCAGTCAGGATGCGGTCACCGAAGCGGTCCATCTGCTCAAAGGGGAAAAGATCATCGGCATGGTGCTCAACAAGAGCCGGCGGCGCGTCTCCTCCAGGTACGGCTATGGATATGGCTATGGATACGGCTACGGTAACTCGAGGGTCGAACCCACGGAGGCTCTGTAGGTTCATGTATCGAGGGGGGTGCGCAAGGCGGGGGGCGATCCTCGGGGGCCTGCTGCTGGCGAGCTGGAGTTCTCAGGGCATCGCCGCCGAATGGAGCTTCTCCGAGAGCATCACCCTGAGCGAGGCTTACACCGACAACGTCTACCTCACCGAGGAGGACACGGAGGGGTCGTGGGCCACCATCATCAGCCCCAACTTCCTGCTGTCCGGAAAAGGGCGGCGCATGTCCGTGGAATTGGCGGCGACATTGCAGTTCGTGACCAATACGGACGACAATTTCTATCCCAGGTTGCGCGGCAACCTGAGCAGTGAGCTGTTGGAAAGGCGGTTTTTCGTCGACGCTTTCGTCTCTGCAGATCAGCGGAGCATAGATCCGCTCCGGCCCGCCGGCAGCCCCATCAACCGCACGGGTAACCTCACCACGACTTATACGATCGGCATCAATCCCTATTGGCTCGAACATTTCGGAGATTTCGCGGACCTCCGATTGGACTACGAGTATCGATACGAGTTTTTCAGCGGCGGCGACGACGAACCGGGTGATCGATACTTCAATGACTTTTATTTCACATTGAACAGTGGCCGTAGGTTTTCGATTTTCGGTTGGAGCCTGCACGGGAGCTACGAGCGTACCAGCTATAAAGAGGATGAACGCTCGAACACCACCTTCAAATCCTTGGATGCCCGCCTCAGTTATGCTTTGACTCGATCACTGACGCCTTATGTGAGCTTCGGACGGGAATGGAATACCTACGAAAGCAGCCGTCGCAAGAAAGGCGGAAACAAATGGATGGTGGGTACGTTCTGGGCGCCGAACCCGAGGATCAATCTCGATGTTGGGTATGGCTATCGGTTCTTCGGCTACTACCCCCATGTGAACCTCACTTATCGTCACCGTAGGAGCACGCTGCGGCTGAGTTATACGGAAGACATCGAGTCGGGTTACGAGCCCTTGGATCAGCAGGGCATCTTGGCCACCACCGATCTTGCCGGCAGTCCTACCGATCCGTTCGCGGGAGGGCCGGGTGCGGTCGTCTCGGCTTCCGGGCTCGACAATGTCTATCAAACCGGAGCATACGTGGACAAGCGCTTCTCGGCCGCCTACCTCCTTTCAGGGAAACGGACCAGCTTCGGCGTGGACGTGCGGTATTCGGACAAGATGTATGCCGACAACATTCCCGACCTTCTGGAGTGGTCGATCGGAATGCACTTGGGGCGACAGTTGGGCCGGCGGTTGTCCGCGGATGTTCGAACCCGATGGGAACGGACCGAGGATGACATCGACTTCATGGCGGACACTTGGGATTTTGGTTTCGGCGTCACCCGCCAACTGGGAAACGATACCCATCTTCGCTTCAGTTACACCTATTCCCAGCGAGACTCGAATCGCCCGAACGACGATTACATCGAGAATCGTTTCGCCCTGGTACTGACCACCTCGATGGTGGGGTTGGCTCAACATGCCGGTTTCTGAACCCGCTCCCCAAGTGCTCTGCGTCGTGGGGGCACGGCCGAATTTCATGAAGATCGCGCCGGTCATGCGCGCGCTCCGATCGCCTGAAAGTCCGCTCTCGGCGCGACTTTTGCACACGGGCCAGCATTATGACGAGGCGATGAAACACGCCTTTTTCCAGCAGCTCGCCATTCCCGAGCCGGACATCGACCTCGGCGTGGGCTCTGGCACTCATGCTGTGCAGACGGCCGAAATCATGAAGCGCTTCGAACCGGTGCTGGACGAGCGGCCGCCGGCTGCGGTGCTGGTGGTGGGCGACGGCAACTCCACCATCGCCTGTGCCTTGGTGGCGGTGAAGAAGGGGATTCCCGTGGTCCACGTGGAGGCGGGGCTGCGCAGCGGTGATCGCAGCATGCCGGAAGAGATCAACCGCTTGCTCACCGATCAGATCTCCGAACAGCTTTTCGTCACTGAACGATCCGGAACGGAGAACCTGCTGCGCGAAGGGATCGACCCGGAAAAGATCCATTTCGTGGGGAACGTGATGATCGATACCCTCTTTTACAACCTGGATCGAGCGGTGCCGGCGGAGACCCTGCTCGACCGGCTCGGCATTCACGAGGGCTACGGCGTGCTCACCCTCCACCGGCCCTCCAACGTGGACCATCCAGAGGTGTTGCACCGCTTGATCGAGGTGCTCGCGGAGATTTCGCGGGAGCTTCCGCTGATCTTTCCTGTCCACCCTAGAACCCGTCAGGCCCTGGCTCGGGCACGGCTGCAGGGTCTCATCGAAAGCGGCCGCATCCACCTGCTCGAACCTGTGGGTTACCTCGAAATGCTGGGTTTGGTGAAAGAGGCGTCCGTGGTGTTCACCGACTCGGGTGGTCTTCAGGAGGAGACAACGGCGCTGGGCGTGCCCTGCATCACCTTAAGGGAGAACACGGAGCGACCGATCACCGTGGAGGAAGGAACCAACACCATCACGGGGACCGACCCCGACCGCATCCGACACGCTTACACAGAGATGCGCGATACCGGAGGCAAACGGGGAAAGGTGCCCGAGTTGTGGGACGGGAAGGCCGCCGAGCGCATCGCCGATGTACTCGGGCGCTGGCTGACGGCCTGAGCCCCCTGCCGACGGCGGACCATGATCACCAATGCCATGACCGTGGACGTGGAGGACTGGTTTCAGGTCTCTGCGTTCGAACCCCATATCGATCGAGACGACTGGGATCGCCTGCCTTGCCGGGTGGAGGCCAATGTGGACCGTATCCTCGCTCTGTTCGACGAGCGGGACGTCAAGGCCACTTTCTTCACCTTGGGATGGGTGGCTGAAAGGTTCCCCGAGGTGATCCGCCGCATCGTGGCACAAGGCCATGAACTGGCCAGCCACGGCTGGTCCCATGTGCGCGCCACGGAGCAGACGCCTGAAACCTTTCGGGAGGACGTGAGCCGAACCCGCGCGCTGTTGGAAGATCTCGGCGGGGTGCCTGTGCTGGGCTATCGCGCGGCCAGCTATTCCATCGGCCGAGACAACCTGTGGGCTTGGGAAGTGCTGGCCGAGGCGGGATACCGTTACAGCTCTTCGGTGGTGCCCATTCGCCACGACCTGTACGGGATGCCCGAGGCACCGCGTTTCGCGTTCGAAGCGGTGGAGGGGGCGTTGTTGGAGATTCCCGTCACCACCCTGTCCGTGGCGGGCCGAAAGATCAATTTCGGCGGCGGCGGCTGGTTCCGGCTCTTTCCCTATGCGGTCACCCGTGCTGCTCTGCGCCGGGTCAACGAGCAGGACGGAAAGCCCTGTATCTTTTATTTCCATCCTTGGGAGATCGATCCGGAACAGCCTCGGGTGGAAGGCGCGGGCTTGAAGGCCCGTTTCCGCCATTATCTCAACCTGGCGCGAACCGAATCCCGGTTGCGCCGCTTGCTGGGCGATTTCGCCTGGGACCGCATGGATCGCATCTTTCTGCCATCGGGGGAGGCGGCATGAGTGTTCGCATTCGGGAATTGACCCACCAGAGCCAGGCCTGGGACGCTTTCGTTCGGTCCCATCCCGACGGAACCTTTTTTCACCTGGCGGCCTGGAAAACGGTGTTGGAGTCGGCTTTCGGTCATCGCACCCACTACATCTATGCCGAACGGGACGGGGCCGTGGTCGGTGTGCTGCCGCTCGCTGAAGTGAAGAGCCTGCTGTTCGGTCACCATCTCTCGTCCACGCCCTTTTGTGTCTACGGCGGTCCGGTGGCGGTCGATGCGGAGGCGGCCGCCGCCCTGGTGGATGAAGCGCGCCGGCGTGCCGAGGCGCTGAGGGTGGAAGATCTGGAGTTGCGCAACCTTCGGCCGTTGTCCGGCGATTGGGAGGAAAAGGATCTGTATGCCACCTTCCGGAAAACCATCTCCGATGATGTCGAGACCAACCTCAAGGCCATTCCCCGCAAACAACGGGCCATGGTTCGCAAAGGGATCAAAGCCGGCCTCGAGAGCGAGGAGGACCCGGATCCGGCGGTGGCGCGGTTCTATCGGGTCTATTCGGAGAGCGTGCGCAATCTGGGCACGCCCGTCTTTTCCAGGCGTTACTTTCGGATCCTGAAAGAGACCTTCGGACGCGATTGTCGGGTGCTCATGGTGCGGCATGGCGAGGAAGACATCGCCGGGGTCATGAGTTTCTATTTCCGCGACCAGGTGCTTCCCTACTACGGTGGCAGCCGCCCGGCGGCGCGTCGGCTCAAGGGGAACGATTTCATGTATTGGGAGTTGATGCGCCGATCGGCCGGGGAGGGCATCCGCTTTTTCGATTTCGGACGCAGCAAGAAGAACACCGGAGCCTACAGTTTCAAAAAGAACTGGGGGTTCGAGCCGGAGCCGCTCCACTATCAATATCACCTGGTGCGGGCGCAATCGGTGCCGGAGGTCAACCCCAACAACCCCAAGTATCAGCGTTTCATTCGTGCCTGGAAGCGCCTGCCGCTTCCGGTGGCCAACACCCTGGGGCCTCTGCTGGCGAAACATCTGGGGTAGGTCGTGAAGCCGGCACTGCTTTTTCTCAGCCACCGCATTCCCTATCCGCCCAACAAAGGGGACAAGATCCGCTCTTTCCATTTGCTTGAGTACTTGGCGCGGCGCCATCGGGTTTTCCTCGGAACCTTCGTGGACGACCCGGCGGACTGGAGCCACGTGGAGATGCTGGACCGTTGGTGTGTCGCCCGTTGCGTTCGGCCGCTTTCGCCCGCGCGCGCTCGTATTCTGAGCCTGAGGGGCCTTTTCGATGGACGGCCCCTGACCTTGCCTTATTACGCCGATGGTGGCTTGAAGCGTTGGGTGCGGGAGATCCTGGAGCGTGAGAAGGTCCGTCGCATCCTGGTCTACTCTTCGGCCATGGCCCAGTTCGTGCCCGAGGCGTACCACGCCCAGGGCCGGACCGTGCTCGATCTGGTGGATGTCGATTCGGACAAATGGCGGCAGTACGCCGCCACCCGTCCATGGCCCTTGAGCTGGATCTACCGGCGTGAGTCGAAGCGCCTGTTGGCGTTCGAACGGGATCAGGCTCGGCGGTTCGAGGCCACCTTGCTGGTTTCTCCCGAAGAGGCCGATCTGTTCCGCCGCCTGGCGCCGGAATCGTCGGAACGGATTCATGCGTTGAGCAACGGTGTGGATGTCGCCTGGTTCGATCCCGAAGCCAAGTTGAATTCGCCCTATGGAGAACCGGGCTCCCATCTGGTGTTCACCGGTGCCATGGATTACTGGCCCAACGTGGATGCGGTGATCTGGTTCGTGGAGAAGGTGTGGCCGAAGGTGCGTGCGGCCCGCCCTCGAGCGCGTTTTCACATCGTCGGCGCCCGTCCCGCGGAAGCGGTGCGGGCACTCGCGGGTCGGGAAGGCGTGGAAGTGACCGGCGCGGTCCCGGACATTCGGCCTTGGATCCGCCATGCCGATGTGGTGGTGGCCCCCATGCGCATCGCCCGCGGCATCCAGAACAAGGTGCTCGAAGCCATGGCGTTGGCCCGCCCTGTGGTGGTCACGCCCATGGGAGCCGAAGGCATCGACGCCGAGGACGGCCGGGAATGGCGTGTGGCGGACTCGGCGAACGCTTTCGCCGAAGCGGTGAACGCCTTGCTTGGCGACACCGGGCGGGCCGAGGCCATGGGGCGGGCCGCCCGTCGGCGTGTCCTCGAGGGGTACGCCTGGGAGCAACGCTTGCCGCTGCTCGACCGTTGGTTTCCTGGAGAAGACGGGCCATGAGCGCGATAGGGCGGATTCCGCTGGTGGCGCACGTGATCCACAGCTTGGGTGCCGGCGGGCTGGAGAACGGCCTGGTGAATCTCATCAACCGGACGCCGCCGGACCGGTATCGTCACGCCATCGTCTGTCTCACCGAATCGGGCAGTTTCCAGCAGCGGTTGGAGGATCCCACGGTCCCGGTGATCTCTTTGCATCAGAAGCCCGGTCACCGTTTCGGGGATTATCTGGACGTGTGGCGTGTGCTTAGCCGGTTGCGTCCCGACATCGTCCATACCCGCAATCTCTCCGCACTCGAGGTGCAGGTGCCGGCCTTTTTTCTCCCCGGGGTGAAACGGGTTCATGGGGAGCATGGCAGGGACGTTTTCGATCTCGAAGGCAAGAACTGGAAATACAACCTGTTGCGCAAAGCGGTGCGTCCGCTCGTGGGAAAATACATCACCGTGAGCCAGGATCTGCGCCGTTGGCTCATCGAGGTGGTGAAGGTGCCGCCGCAACGAGTGGTGCAGATTTACAACGGCGTGGACCAGACGCGATTCCAACCGGTGGACCGCCGTCCGGCGGTGTCGGCTCCGGAGGGATTTCTGTCGGCGGACAGCCTGGTGGTGGGCACCGTGGGTCGGCTGGCGGCGGTGAAAGACCAAGCCACCTTGCTGCGGGCCTTCGCCCGTCTCCAGGAAACGGACGGGCTCGGCGCCCGTTTGCGCCTACTGCTGGTGGGTGACGGCCCCGAGCGGGCGCGCCTGGAAACGCTGGCCGATGCTCTGGAAATAGGGAACCGGCTCTGGATCACGGGCGAACGGAACGATGTGCCTCGCATGTTGCAGCTCATGGATCTGTTCGTGTTGCCGTCATTGGGGGAGGGCATCTCCAATACCATCCTCGAGGCCATGGCCACCGGCCTTCCCGTGGTGGCCACCAAGGTCGGCGGCAATCCCGAGCTGGTGGAGCCCGGAGTGACCGGGCAGTTGGTGCCCCCGGGCGATCCCGAGGCATTGGCCGACGCCATGGCCGGGATTTTGAGCCGACCCGAAACGGCGCGCGAGATGGGTCGGGCGGCGCTGTCCAGAGTACGGGCCGATTTTCATTGGGAACGGACGGTGGCGCGGTATCTGGCGGTGTACGACGAACTGCTGGGCCTTGATCGCGATGCGGGTTCCAGCGGAGCACAGAGGCATTGATATGTGTGGCATCACCGGCATTTTCGATCTCCAGGGGACACGGACGGTGGATTCACGGCTGCTCTCGGCCATGAACGAAACCCAGGTTCACCGTGGGCCGGATGAAGGCGGCATCCACGTCGAACCCGGAGTGGGGCTGGCTCATCGCCGGCTCTCCATCATCGATTTGTCCAGCGGCCAGCAGCCTTTGTTCAACGAGGACCGCAGCGTGGTGGTCAGCTACAACGGTGAGATCTACAACTTTCCAGAGCTGACCGAGGAGCTCAAGGCGCTGGGTCACCGTTTTCGTACCCATTGCGACACGGAAGTCATCGTCCATGCCTGGGAGAGTTGGGGGCCGGCCTGTGTGGAGCGGTTCCGTGGCATGTTCGCTTTCGCCCTCTGGGACCGCAATAAACGGCAGTTGTTTCTTGCCCGGGATCGCCTCGGCATCAAACCCCTCTACTATGCGCCGCTCACGGACGGCACCCTGATCTTTGCTTCCGAGCTCAAGGCGCTCCAGCGCCATCCCGGGCTGTCCCGCCGAATCGACCCGCAGGCGGTGGAGGAGTATTTCGCTTTCGGATACGTGCCCGAACCGCGCACCATCTATCAGGGAGTGTACAAGATGCCGCCGGGCCATCGTCTGACGGTCACGAGGGGCGCGCCTCTTCCGGCCGCGGAAAGGTATTGGGACGTGCCATTCAGCGTACAACCGATCGAAGACGAACGCGCCGCCGGAGAGGAACTGCTCGAACGTCTAGAGGAAGCGGTGCGCATTCGCCTGGTCGCGGAGGTGCCCTTGGGCGCCTTTCTCTCCGGCGGTGTCGATTCCAGCGCCGTGGTGGCGGCCATGGCGGGGTTGTCGGAAGAGCCGGTGAACACCTGTTCCATCTCTTTCGGAGACCCCCGTTTCAACGAGGCGCGTTATGCCGCCATGGTGGCCGAGCGGTTTCACACCGCCCATCGTGTGGAACAGGTGGACCCCGACGATTTCGATCTGGTGGACCGGCTGGCGGGGCTGTACGACGAGCCTTACGCGGACAGTTCGGCGCTGCCCACCTATCGCGTCTGTGAGCTGGCGAAACGGCAAGTGACGGTGGTGCTTTCGGGCGACGGCGGCGACGAAAACCTGGCCGGCTACCGCCGCTACCGCTGGCACACCTACGAAGAGCGGATGCGGCGATTGCTTCCGGATTCCCTCAGGCGCCCCTTGTTCGGCCTGCTCGGGCGTGTCTACCCCAAGCTGGATTGGGCCCCCAGGTTCCTGCGCGCCAAGAGCACCTTCCAAGCCATGGCCCGTGATGCGCTGGAGGGCTATCTACACAGCGTCTCCATCCTTTCCGACGAAATGCGCGGCCGCCTGTTCAGCGACCGCCTCAAGCGGGAACTGCAGGGCTACCGGGCGGTGGAAGTGTTCAAACGCCATGCGGCCGAGGCGCCGACGGATCATCCCCTGTCGCTGGTGCAATATCTCGACATGAAGACCTACCTTCCGGGTGACATACTCACCAAGGTGGACCGGGCCAGCATGGCCCACGCGCTCGAGGTTCGGGTGCCCATTCTGGACCACCATCTGGTGGAGTGGATCTCCTCCCTTCCGCCGGAGCTCAAGTTGCGCGGTCGGGAAGGGAAGTATCTATTCAAGAAAGCGCTGGAGCCGGTGCTGCCGCATGAAATCCTCTATCGGCCCAAGATGGGGTTCGCGGTGCCTTTGGCGAGCTGGTTCCGGGGGCCGCTCAAAGAGCGGGTGCGCGAGGCGGTGCTCGGCGGGCGCATGGCCGATTCCGGGTTGTTCGATACCGGCTACCTTCGGCACCTCGTGGATCAACATCAGTCCGGCCTGCGTGACTATAGTGCTTCACTCTGGACCCTGCTCATGTTCGAATCCTTCTTGCGCAACGAGGAGGCCCGCGCATGAAGATCTTGCACATCCTGGACCACTCCATTCCGCTGCACAGCGGCTACACTTTCCGCACCCGGGCCATCCTGGAGCAGCAACATGCCCTGGGGTGGGAGACGGCGCATCTGACATCGAGCAAGCACAGCGCGCCGTCGGAGCCGGAGGAGACGGTGGACGGGCTCCATTTCTATCGCACTCCCCCCGACGGCGGTCTGATGGAGCGGTTGCCGGTCGTCAACCAGTGGCAGGTGGTGCGCCGTCTCGAGCGGCGCTTGGACGAAGTGATTCGACGTGAGCGGCCGGATGTCCTGCACGCCCATTCCCCGGCACTCAACGGATTGGCGGCGTTGCGCGCGGGCCGCCGCCACGGCCTGCCGGTGGTGTATGAATGCCGCGCTTTCTGGGAAGACGCGGCGGTGGATCATGGCACCAGTCGCGAGTGGGGCTTGCGTTACCGCCTCACCCGGGCGTTAGAGACCAGGGTCTTTCGAGAAGCCGACGCCGTGACCACCATTTGCGAAGGGCTCAAGGGCGACATCGTGGCACGGGGCATCCCCGAAGAAAAGGTCACCGTCGTGCCCAACGCCGTGGATCTGGCTCGGTTTTCGCTCGCAGGGGCGCCGGACCCCGAGCTTCAGACCCGCTTGAGCCTTCAGGACAAAGTGGTGCTCGGTTTTCTCGGTTCCTTTTATGCTTATGAAGGCCTTGAGCTCCTGGTCGAGGCCCTGCCACGGATCCTGGAGGCGCTGCCCCAGGTGCGGTTGCTCCTGGTGGGCGGCGGCCCTAAGGAGGCGGCGCTCAAGGCGCAGGTGGAGGCGCTTGGGTTGGAGACTCGGGTCATCTTCACCGGGCGGGTGCCCCATGATCAGGTGGCCGAGTATTACCGGCTGGTGGACATTCTGGTCTATCCGCGGCTCGCCATGCGACTGACCGACCTGGTCACACCTCTCAAGCCTTTGGAAGCCATGGCTCAGGGCAAATTGGTGCTGGCCTCCGATGTGGGTGGACACCGCGAGCTCATTCGCGACGGCCACAATGGACGTCTGTTCCGCGCGGGTGACGCCGCCGCGCTGGCCGAAGCGGTGAAATCCATGGTGGCGGCGCGGGACGACTGGGAACGGCTGCGCGCCAACGGCCGCCGTTTCGTCGAAGAGGAGCGCAACTGGCCGCGCAGCGTGGAACGCTATCGCGAGGTTTACGAGCAAGCCATGGAAGCCGTGCCGGCTGCGACCGCGACCGCGGCGGGAGGCGGACGGTGACGACGGCAACCCTCGGTACCCCGGTGCGCGGTGGCGGGCGCCGCCTGCTTCCCTGGCTCGTGGGGCTGCTCTACCTCGGCGTGTACGGTCCCACTTTGGCCTGGTTGTGGCACCGCTGGACTCTGAGTATCTGGCAGAACGGTCATGGCATCCTCATCACCGCCGTTGTGGCCTGGCTCGTATGGGAGGAGCTGGCCAAATACCGCGGTCGCCCCGTGGAGGACCCCAATCCCTGGGGATTTGCCCTTCTGGTGCCCGCCCTGGCGTTGCACATGCTCGACACCGGCATCCATTCCCAGTTGTTGTCGGCCTTCTCGCTGGTTTTGGGTTTGCCGGGGTTGTCGTTGGTGCTGCTCGGGACGGAACGCACCCGCGCCATTCTCTTTCCCTTGTTGGTGCTCTTTCTCACGCTGCCCATTCCGTTGGCCTTCACCGAATCCATCCACCTGTTTCTACGCAAGGTGGCCACCGTGGCCTCGGCCTGGATCCTGCCCCACATCGGCATTCCGGTCTATAGCACGGGAACCCTCCTGGAGACCCCGAACGGCTCTCTCATGGTGGCGGACGCCTGCAGCGGCTTCTCCACGCTCTATGCCACCGTCACCGTGGCCGTGCTCACCGCGTATGCCGCGCGCAGCCGTTGGCGCAAAGCCCTGGTGTTGATCCTGGCGGTGCCCTTGGCCGTCGTGGTGAACATCGTGCGGGTGGTGGTGCTGGCGGTCCTGGTGGACCGGTTCGGCCTGGACGTGCTGAACACCTCGGCCCACGAGCTGTCGGGCATGGCCACTTTCGCCGTCGCCCTGCCGCTCATCTTCTGGCTCGGATACGAGCCGCCGGAAAAGGAGAATCCGGCATGATCTCCCATCGTTATCTGCCTTGGCTGGCGGTGCTCCTGGCCATCGCACTGGTGCCCACCGTGATCCACCAGTACTTGGGGTTGGAAGAGGACGACGGTCTCGACGTGTCGGCGGTGCCCATGAACCTGGACGGCTGGAACGGTCGGCCCAGCGACCGGCGCGAAGGGTGGGGCGAGGCCATGTTCGGCGCCCATCAGTGGACGGAACGGCTGTATGAAAAAGAGGGCCGGACGGTCCGCTTGTTCGTGGGGCGCAGTTACGATCAGAAGAAGCTTTATCACCATCCCGAGATCGCGTTGTCGCG
>CAYOJM010000022.1:0-15535 GCA_964404295.1 uncultured Sedimenticola sp.
AAGGTGAGATACAGGGCACCGCCCGAGCGTTTGAGAATGCGCAGGTGCACGGCATCGCGCCCGCCTTCCTCCTTTGCGGCTTTCTCCGCCGCCCGCACTTCGCGCAGCACCCGGGAGAGCGGGGTCTGGTGATGGGCCACCGCCAGCCCGGCGCTGGCGGTGGCGTGCTCGCCCATCAGGCGGAACAGCTTGCCGTTGAGCCAGGCGTAGCCGTTGTCCAGCAACAGTTGTTTGCGGAACGAATCCGCGTCACCGGTAACGCCATGGCGTTTCACCCCCGACCAGGCATCGCGCAACCGGGCAGCGGCGGGCAGCAGGTCGGCCACCGGCAGCATGGCCAGCACATCGTCACCGCCGGCGTAGAGCAACCGCCCCAGGTATTCCTTCTGCACGATGTGCGGCACCACATGCAGCGAGAAGTCATTGAGCGCCCCGGAAATGGCCATGTGGCGACCGGGGGAGACGGCGCGGGGGGTGTCGCCGTACTTTCTGAGCATGGGGTTTTTCCGGGCGCGCTCGTCGAAACCCCGGCGCACCTGTGGATGGAAGCACTGGCGGTAGGTGGGGGTGTGTTCCGCCTCGCCGGAAAGGATGGCCCCCATGCGGTCGCCGTCCATCATCAGCAGGCCGTAGTAGGTTTCGAGGCGGAACCCCCCCGGCTTGTCCATACCCTTTTTCAGCGTGTCGCGTACCACGCGGCGCAGCCGCTCGGCTTCTTCTTCGGTTTCGGCCTCTTGCGCTTGCTCCATCATCGCCGCCAGCGAAGCGGCGTCGTCGAAAGCTTCAGGCTGCGCGTTCCGGTGCCGCAGCACCAGGCGTTGGGGGAGGGCTACCCGCTCGTCCTCGACCGCCGCGGCCGCTGTCCGGAAACCCTCTGCAGTCAGCGCGCCATGCTCCAGCCACTGGTCGAGTTGATGGGCCAGCGCCATGGCATGGGTGGAGACGACGAAGCGACCGATTTTCTTGCCGGTGGCCTGGCCTACCTCCTCGGCAAACAGGGTTGGCCAGAGGCGCTTGATGGCCGGCAAGGCGCTCAGATGCTCGCCCTTTTTGGCCCACGCGGGGCGCTTTGCCGCCACGCGGGTCCAGAGCGTGTCGGTGCGCCGGCCCGGCGGCACGGAGAGCTGCGACCGGTCGGTGGTCAACCACTCGGCCTCGCCGGTGAGCGAGCAGCGCCAGCCGTTTTCCTCGACTTGCCCGAAGGCGCGCACCGACTTGGCCGCCGCCAGCACCCGCTCGGCCAGTTCATAGACGGCGGGATAGAGCACGCCGGGGTTGGGCTGGAAGAAGGGCACGCCGGTTTCGAACTGGATTTCCTTCTTGAGCACCTGCCAGGCGGGGCTGGCGAGGAAACCGCCGTTCTCTGTGCCGAAGAAGGGTTTCATGGCCTCGGAAAGCCCGGGCTGTTCCGGCGTGGCCTTGTCGCCATCGCGGCGGATCAGCGAAAACGGCACGGCGGCCCAATGGACTTCGGGGAAGCCGTCGAGCTGGCGGCGCATCTGCTCGAAGCAGTAGAGATCTTCGCGGATCTCTTCACCCGTCGTTTCCAATAGCCGTGCCACCACCTGCTTGCCGGTGGTTTGCAGCCAGCCTCGAACTGCCTGACCGCAGCGTTCCGCCAATTCCCGCGCCTGACCGGCCGGCACTACCGCCACGAAGCGGTTGGGCAACGCAGCGGCAAACAGCGGATTGGCATCGGTGCCGCCTTTTTTCCACGGGGCGTCCTCGAACAGTTCATCCGGCAGGCCCTGTTCTCGTAGCCACAGGTCCACCTGGGGCACACCGCGCAGGCGCGGAAAGAGAATGGCGTCCGGCCCCAGCGCTTCGCACAGCGGTTTCATCGCCTCCCAGGCCAGCCGGGCGAGCAGGTGGGAACCGGCCCAGAGGTCGGAGGTGGTGCGGGCGCTGGTGATGAAGGGCTGCACCGGGCCGATGGCGAGCGCCAGCAGCGCCACTTCGCCATCCTCGTCGGCGGCCATGGCGCCGGCAAAGGCGCAGGTCAGGTCCAGATGCTCCCAGATGGAGTGATCCGGCACCCGGGTGTCGGCGGGCAACTGCTCCCACAAGGCGCCGAGCTTGCCGAAATCTTCTTCCTCGACGATCTCCGGCCCGAAGCGCCAGAAGGCGAGCAAGGTCTTTTTCAGATCGCCGCCGCAAGCGTCGTGCAGCCGCTGGAAATGTTCGTAGCTGCGCGCCTTGATGTCGCCGATGTCGGTATCCCGCAGCTTGCCGCTGCCTGCCAGGTCGATCTCGTCCCCGCTCACCGGATGGATCAGCACCGGGCTTTCGGTCCAGTGCACCTGCGCCCACTGGTCTTTCGGCCACTGCGGCCGGTCGGCGGCGGAGGCCCACCAATCGGCGCGTTTCACCGCGCGTTCGTCGGCCTCGCCGATCTCCAGCAGGCTTTTCAGCTCCTTGACCGTGCCCCTTTCGTGCCCGGCCGGGTCGCGCAGCAGCACCAGCGCCTTTTCCGCCGGGTCGTGCAGGCGGGCGGCCAGCTTGGTTTGCCAGAGTCTGTCTTTATTCGGCATCGGATTTTCCCCGTAACATGGTGATACAATACACATCAAGAGGTGTATTGCGATGAGAACCAATATCGTGCTCGACGACGAGCTGGTGGCCGAGGCCATGAAATGCTCGGGGGCCAGGACCAAGCGTGAGGTGGTGGAAATCGCGCTGCGGGAACTGGTGCAGCGCCACGCCCAGCGCCGCATTCTCGATCTGGTCGGCGAAGATCTGATCGATCCTGACTACGATGTCACCCGGGTACGGCGAGACATGGCCCGTGAATCTGATTGACACCTCGGTCTGGATCGCCCTGTTGCGCGGCCATGATACCGCGGCGACCCGTCTGCTCCGGCGTTGGCTGCTGCGCGGCGTCACCTGCATCGCGCCTGTCATTCTCCAGGAGCTCCTCCAGGGGGCGCGGGGCGAAAAGGAACTGATCCGGCTCGAAACGCACTTCGGGGAACTTCCGATGCTGGAGGCCACGAAGAAAGCCCACGCCGCCGCCGGCGCCTTATACGCCCGCCTGCGCTGGCAGGGGGTGACCGTCCGCTCGCCCCACGATTGCCTGATCACTGCCGTGGCGGTGGAGCACGATGTCCCGCTGCTGACCCTGGACCGGGATTTTCGGGCCATCGTTGCCATCGAGCCGGCATTGCGACTGGTGGAAGCACCGCTGAAGTAGGCCATCACCAGTCACTCCGATGGAGGTTTTTCCGCCCGCCGAGATACTGGTGGACCTGCTGCCAGACCCGTTCGACGGTTTGCCGATTCGGCTCGAATTGCTCGGGTGGCAGGCAGGGCATGTGGAAGATCACGCCGTAGAACCGGCCCTGATCATCCTTGCGGACCTTGAAGCGCAGGGTGTTGGGAAGGCGATTGCCGCCCCATGGTCTTACCGAATGATTGGTCACCGGGTAGCTGAGCCAATGGCGTTCTTCTGGATGTGAAGCGCCCTTTCCGCTATGAAACACAAACTGGGTGCGCAGGCCGATTTTGATCTCCGCCAATGTTTTCATCAGCCCCGCCCAATCCGAAACAGGGTCTGTGCGCCAGATGAGCGCCCCCTGTTCGTCCTCGCCGATGGCATGCGCCCACTCCCTGTCCAAACAGTCTTGCCATGTCCTGAGCGGCAGTTGTTGACCGCTGCTTGAAGCCATGTCGCCGGTCAAGCTCAACGACCCCCAACCGTTTCTGGCACGGCCTCCCAGCGTGCCAAAGGCATCGGCCAATGCCAGCGCCCGGTCGATCAAGGCGCTGTCCGATGCGGGACAAGCCAGTTTCAGTTGCGCTTCTTCGCCGGCCTGGATGGCGGCGTTGGCCTTCAGTTTTGTTCCTTTGCTGTTTTTGTCATAGGCCAGTGGCCCATAGCCCAGGTAAAGTTGAGAACCCACCAGGGCACCGCCTTTCCCCACTTCCGGATGGCGGACTTTGAGATCCTGTCGCCAGGATTGCTCTTTTCCCGTGTCCCAGCGCGACAGGCGCAGCCGAATCAGGGCCCGGCGGCCTGTCTCGTCCGCTGCTGCGCCGAACAGGCGGGCCTCCTCCCGGCGCATTTTGTTGACATCGGAGGAATAGCGGTTGGCCTCGGCCCAGGCCACCCGCCACCATTCGCGCAACAGATGTTTGAACGGCGGGGTGCGCCACTGGCCGCTTTGCCCTGCGTTACCAAGAAATGCGGGGGTGACGAAATGAACGGTAAGTTCACGGATGATCATGTCAGTTCCTCGGTGGTGGTGCCGTAATTGTTGTGGAGGGAGGGTGGTGGTGTCTTTTCTCGCAAGCTTGCCGCTGCCGACGCCGAGACTGGTGTGACTGGGGTCGTAAGGGTCGTAAGTCGTCGGGCGTGATGGTTCGTGGCCAGGAGTGCTTCGTATCCAGGTCCCGTCGAATGGTGATGTGGGTGTTGCGTTTGTGCTGCCGGATTCTCGAAAGTTTTTTCGGCTCGCATGGGGCCTCCACTGGTTTTGGTGGCTCGCCGAAGGCCTGGAGATGACAGGGGCCGCCGATCTCTTGCTGTGGTGGCGTGGATGGAGACTCGTTTCACTGGATGGGCTCATCATGCCATAAACGGCCGGATCGGACGGTCTTCGGAGCGCCGTTTTGCCGATGGCGGGGGTTCGAGCGCTGTCCCGGCCGATTTGCGGTCGTGACGATCGGGCAGGCGAGCCGGGGGGAAGGAAAATGGCGGAGATGCGATCCATTCGGGGCCTTCCACGGTGACGAATGGGGGAGGCCCTGGGGAAGGTGTTTGCCGAACGTGCGGGGTGTGGACGAAAAACGCCGCGCCCGGAACCGGACGCGGCGGGATGGGACCTGGTGGGCGATGCTGGGTTCGAACCAGCGACCCCTGCCGTGTGAAGACAGTGCTCTCCCACTGAGCTAATCGCCCTCGGTGGCGCGCAAGTTTCACTTGCTTTGCACGGGTTGTCAAGGTGATGTCCTGGTTCAATACATTTGAGACACCGAGACGTCGGGGACCTCATGCCCGGCGGTCTGAAGATACTCGGCCGGTGCTTTCTGATTCGATGCCCGATGGGATCGCAGTTTCCGGATCGTCGTCGGTAGCGGGTAACCGGCATGGAACTCATAGCGCCGGATGCCGTTGGCCCGTTCCACGCCGCCGTTGCGCTGTGGGCGTTTCGGGTAGGCGGCGCATGGCGGGCGGTCCCGCCGCCTGGCGGGCCTGATCGGAGTGGGGAGAGGCCGCGTGGTCAGGGTTGTACCGGGAAGGGGCAAGGCGCATGATGCGTCTCGACTCTTTTCGACCCGGAACGGGGGGCGATGTTTTGAATCGGAGTGTCGATCTGATTCTGTCGGAAGCGGTTTCGCGAGAGGATGAAGCCTTCATGCGGAAGGCGCTGGCACTGGCTCGAAAGGCCGAGGCGGAGGGCGAGGTGCCGGTGGGGGCGGTGCTGGTGCGCGAGGGGGAGATCGTCGGCGAGGGGTGGAACCGGCCCATCGGCGCGCAGGATCCGACCGCTCACGCCGAGATCGAGGCGTTGCGCGATGCCGCCCGGCGGCTGGGCAATTACCGCTTGCCGGAGACCACGCTCTATGTGACTTTGGAGCCTTGTCCCATGTGCGCCGGCGCCATCGTGCACGCCAGGGTGGCGCGGGTGGTGTTCGGCGCCTTCGATCCGCGCAGCGGGGCGGCGGGGAGCGTGTTCGATCTGTTGCCGTCGGACCTAAGGTTCAATCACCGCACTTCGGCGTGCGGCGGCGTGTTGGCGGAGAGCTGCGGGGCGTTGTTGCGCACGTTTTTCAAAGCCAGGCGGGGATAGTCTTCGGCGGTGCAGTCCAAGCCCTGTCGCTGGTGGTCCCATTCCACCAGCAGGCGGTGATAAAACCGGATGTTGTCCACGTAGATCACCGGCTCGCCGCCGCGGGCGCGACCGTGTTTGACTGTGGTGTAGTACTTTTTCTTGCTGAGGAGCGGCAGGTGCTTGCGCACGTCTTCCCAACGGTCCGGGTCGCCGCCGGCGCGTTGGGTGAGGACACGGGCGTCTTCGAGGTGGCCGTAACCGATGTTGTATCCGGCCAAGGTGAGCCAAAGACGGTCCGGCTCATCGATGCGTTCGGGGATGCGCTGTTCCATCCACAGCAGGTAACGGGCGCCGCCGGCGATGGATTGGGCGGGATCCAGGCGGTTGGTGACGCCCTGGTGACGGGCCGCCTCCCGGGTGAGCATCATGATGCCGCGCACTCCGGTGGGGGAGACGGCGTCGGGCTGCCAGTGCGACTCCTGATAAGCAACGGCGGCCAGCAGCCGCCAGTCGATGCCGGTGTCGGAGGCGGCTTGGCGAAACAGGGCTTCGAATTTGGGGAGGCGGGTCTCCACGTGGCGCCAGAAGTCGCGCAAGGTGACGAAATCCCGTTTCCGGCGCACCTCCAGCCGTTGCAGCTCCGTGCGAATCAAGTCGCGGGCCGATCTTGTCTGGAGGAAACGGTCGGCTGCCTGCTGAAGGCTGTCGTCGTGTTCTCCGGGAAAGTACCAACGGTAACCTTCCAAGCCGGGCAGCTCGACGCCGGCCGCCAGACGGGGGTGGCGCGCTTTCCAGAATTCCAGCAGCGGGCGGTCCACCAGGGTGTGGCGCCGTTCGCCCCGTTCCACCTCGGCCAACAGGTGTTCGCGCAGCCGGCCCGGCACGATCTCGATCGGAAAAGGCGGCTCCATCAGCGCCAGCCGTTCTGCTGGCCGGCTGGCGTCGGGCACGGAGACCGGATGGTTGGGGGGGCGCTGGGCATCGCGTATGGGGGTGGCTCCCATGGTGGTGGCGAAGACCAGCGGAATCTCCAACCACGGGCGGGAGAGACGAAAACGCTTTTCGTCCCGGACGGTCGGCAGAGCGGCCGGTGCCGCCATCTGCACTTCGCCTCGTTGCAGGGCGCGAAGGGCTTCGATGCGGGTGGGATAGACATGGAAGACGGGTTCGAGCCCGAGGGACCGGGCGAAGTCGCCGGCCAGTCGATATTCCAGCCCGCCGGGTCCCTCCGGTTCGAGCCGGCAGGTCAGGGGACCGGGCACCGTGGCGATCTCCAGGACGCCACGGGCTTCGAGCCGCTCCAGCAGGGACGGTTGCTCGCACGCGGTGAGCAGAAGGAGCGCCAGCACGGGCGCCGTGCGGAGGGAACGAAACATCGAAAACGGGCGGCCGAAGCGCCGGTCACGAATGGCGCACAGGATACCATGTGTTCCCCGATCGGCTCACAGTTGCTTTTTGAGTTGAACGGGGCGGGCGTGGGCGGGGTCTTCGGGCCAGTGGTGTTTGGGATAGCGGCCGCGCATCTCCTTGCGCACCTCGTGCCAGGCGTTGCGCCAGAAGTGGGCCAGGTCGCGGGTCTGTTGCAGAGGGCGGCCGGCGGGAGAGAGGAGTTCCAGCAGCAGGGGCAGGCGGCCGTCGAGCAGCGCGGGGGTTCGATCCAGGCCGTAGAGGCGCTGCACGGGAACCGACAGTTTGGGCGGTTCATTGGTGTAGTCGATGGGCGCTTCGCCGCCGTCGGGCAGGGGCCAGACGGGCGGAAGCAGCCGTTCCAGCCGTTGCCGGTCGGCCCATTCGATGAGGGATTCGAGAATGCGGTGCCAGGGCAGGGCGCGTACCTGGTCCAGGCCGATACAGCCTTCGAGCCAAGGGCGCAGGGCGTGGAGGAGCGCTGGATCGGAGGTGTCGGGCCAGGCGCCCGGCAGCTTAAGGCGGGCGGCCAACCGGATGCGGGCCAGAAGTTGCCGTGCGGATGATTTTTCGATGAAGCGCGCCACGCCCGAGCGGCCGATCTTTTCGGCCAGCAGCGCGGCGGCCGCCTCGCCGTCGGGGTGCGCGGCAGGACGCAAGTCCACCACCAGCGCGTCCAGCCGCACTTCCTCTTGGGCGCGTACCCGTGCTTTTTCGTCGTCCCAGATCACCCGTTGGCGGCGCACCATTCGGTGGCCGTGCAAGTCGTCCAGTTCGGAACGGTCGAGGGGCAGGGCGAGCCAGATGCGTCCTTCCCGTTCTCCGGCGTCCAGGGCGGCCACCGCAAGGAGCGGGGCGCCGGCCAAGGGGTCGTCGGGTGGAAGGTAGGCGCCGCGGCCGGAAGCGAGGTGGAAACGGCCCCGTGTTCCGCGATTGACGGCGATGCGGTCGGGGTAGGCCAGGGAGAGCAGGCCGCCGGGGGAGAAGAGCCCGCTATCGGTGTCCAGCCGCCGATGCAGTCGGTCGGAAAGGGCCAGGATGCGTTTCAGGCCGGCGCGGTCGAAAGAACCTTCGGGCGCTTTTCCGGCCCGCAGCGCTTCCAGGGCGTGGAGCCTGAGCGTCAGGTCGGCGGGGCGGGGCGCCTTGGCGTCCGCCTGCCAGGGGTCCCGTTCCGAGAGCAGCGCGGCCAGGTCGGCCGCCGTGCGGCCGCCGCCGCGAAGCAGCATGTGGGCGAGGCGGGGGTGGAGCCCCGTCTCGGCCATGCGCCGGCCATGGGCGGTGATACGGCCTTTGTCGTCCAGGGCGCCGAGCCGCCGCAGAAGGGACGTTCCCTGGCGCCAGGCGCCTTCCGGCGGCGGATGGATCCAGGTGAGGGCATGGGGGTCGTCCACGCCCCAGAGGGCCAGTTCCAGGGCCAGGGGGGCGAGATCGGCCTGGAGGATCTCCGCCGGGCGACGGGGTGGCCTGCGGCGGTGTTCGGCTTCTGTCCAGGCGCGATAACAGCGGCCTGGACCGAGCCGGCCGGCGCGTCCCGCCCGTTGGCGGGCCGACGCTTGCGATACGGGCTCGGTGACCAACCGGATGAGGCCGCTGTTGGGATCGAATCGGGGTTTGCGTGTCAGGCCGGAATCGACCACGACGGTGATGCCTTCGATGGTGAGGCTGGTTTCGGCCACGTCGGTGGAGAGGACGACGCGGCGGCGGTGGCCGGGTTCGGGCGTCAACACCCGGCTTTGGGCGGCCGCGTCCATCTCGCCATGCAGGGTGTGGATTTCGGCGGGGAGGTCCGCCGCTCGCAGCCGCTCGGCGAGGCCGAGGATTTCCTGCTTGCCGGGCAGAAAGACCAGGAGATCGCCTTTTTCTTCTTCGAGGGCGCGGTGCACCAGCCGCTCGGTGGTGCGCAAGGGATCCGCCGCCGGCCGTTCGAGATGGGTCAGGACCACCGGGTGGAGGGCGCCATCGGAACTCACCACCTCGGCGTCGAGGGTTGCGGCCAAGGTCGCCTCGTCGAGGGTGGCGGACATGATCAACAGGCGCAGATCGGGGCGTAGGGCCCGACACAGATCGAGGCAGAGGGTGAGGCCCAGCTCCGCCTGAAGGTGGTGTTCATGGAATTCGTCGAAGATCACCAATCCCACTCCATTCAATTCGGGATCGGATTGGAGGCGGCGGACCAGCATCCCTTCGGTGAGCACCTCGATCCGGGTCCGAGGGCCGATGCGCCGTTCCAGGCGCATGTGATAGCCGACGGTGGCGCCGACCGCCTCGTCCAGAAGGGCGGCCATGAAGCGGGCCGCCATGCGGGCCGCCGGCCGGCGGGGTTCCAGCATCAAGATGCGTCGCCCCGCCAGCCATGGGCTGTCCAACAGGGCCAGGGGGACGCGGGTGGTCTTGCCCGATCCGGGCTGAGCCGAGAGGATGGCGTGTCCCCGTGCCAAGGCGTCGCGCAGCCGGGGCAGCACTTTCTCGACGGGCAGGGGGGCGGCCATCTCTCAGGGTTGGGCGGTGAGCCGGGCGTAGAGAAGGGGCAGCTCCGACGGAAGCTCGGCGGGGTTGCGGATCACCACGTAGCCGGTGGTTCCGAAAAGGTGGGGCAGATAGTCGTTGCCCTTGGGGTCGATGGTGACGCAAAAGGGGTGGAAACCCAGGCGGCGTGCCGCCTGAACGGCGTGGCGGGTGTCTTCGATGCCGTAGCGGCCTTCGTATTGGTCCAGATCGTTGGGCTTGCCGTCGGTGAGGATGAGCAACAACCGACGGCCGGCGCGCAATCTTTCGAGCACCCGAGTGGCGTAGCGGATGCCGGCGCCCAGGCGGGTGTAGTAGCCGGGCTTGAGGGCGGCGATGCGGCCCCGGATACGGCCGCCGTAGGTTTCGTCGAAGTGTTTCACGCGGTGGATGCGGATGGGGTCCCGCTTGCGCGAAGAGAAGCCGTAGATGGCGAACTGGTCTCCGGTGGCGGCCAGGCTCTCGGCGAACAGGTAGAGGCTGTCCTGGATCACGTCGAGGACCCGGTTGTGGTCGTCGATCCAGGTGTCGGTGGAGAGCGACAGATCGGCCAGAAGCAGACAGGCCAGATCGCGTCCGCCGGCGCGCATTTCGCGATAGAGGTTGTCGGCGGCCACGTCGCAACCGCTCGCGCGGTCGGTGGCGAAGCGGAGGAAGGCGTCCAGGTCCACCTCCGAGCCATCGGGCCGGGCTTTGTGCCAGGTGCGCGCCGGCGCCAAGGCCTGGAACTGGGCACGCAGCTTTCGTGCGGTCCGCTTGAGCCGGTCGGGAAGCGGCACGGGCTCGGCGTCGGCGGCGACCAGCTCGACGGCGCGGCAGTGGTCGGGCACGAGACGGCGTTGCTTCCAATTCCATTCGGGCAACAGAATGCCATCGGCGAGAACGAAGTCGTCTTCCGATTCCGATGGAAGGTCCAGATCGAACTTGAGCCGGGTCTTGGCCGCCTTGCCCTGGCGGGTGATGCTGATCTTGTCCAGATCGCGGGCCACTTCATCGGCGCGGGCCTGGTCCTCCTCGTCCTCGGTGCCACGGTCCACATGGACGTGTTCGCCCCAGGAGAAGATGTTTTCCATGCGCACCGTGATGAGGCCGCGGTCGCTCTCTTGTTGTTCCGCTCGTTCCGAGGGTTTGCGCGGCACCTCCTCCAACGCTTGGGGTCGGCCCTCGGGCCGGCCTTCGGGCGGCGGCTCCACCGCCGGCATCACCGGCGAGGCCGGCGGGTTGGGGTGCAACCACAGGGGCACGGGTGCGGGCGGGCGGCGCGCCGGGGGCAGCCGGTCGCTGCTGCCCGGCTCGATGAGCGCCTGGCGGACGGCCGCCTCTTGCGCGGCTTCGTCGTCCGGCAGCCGGTTGGGGGGCGGGCGCTGGGACAGGTGGGCGCGCACCAGCCGCTGGTACTTGTCCCACAATCCGGGCCAACGCTCCAGGGCGGCCAAGGTGAGCCGCTGGTTGTGGAGGTACCAAGGGGCCGGCGGCGTGCTGCGGGCCATGGCGGCCAGAGCCGCCAACCATAAATAGAGGTCACGGTTGAGTGCGCGGTCGGGAAAGCTGTCCACCACCGGCGGCAGGCGGAGGGCGTTCTCGTCCAGCCAGGCCAGGTGGAAACGGCGGTGGGTTCCAGCCACCTTCTGCATCAGATTGCGGCGCACGTTCATTTCGCTGGCATCGGCAGCGGCCACCTCCAGGGCGCCGTCGCCGCCCAGGGCGCGGAACCAGACGCCCAAAAGATCTTGGATCTCCTCCAGCTTCACCTGGGCTTCTGGATGGCGCACTTCACTTCGCCGGGTGACGAAACGGTGCCACCAGCTGCCGACCTTTTCTTCCAGCTCGATCAGCTCGACCAGGTCAGAAACACGCCACGTCATGGTCCTTGCCGTCGATCTTGTGGCGTGCGCAGGAGCCGTCCACCCAGTGGAGCAGGCTACGGCGGCCTTTGCGCGCTTCCACTTGGGTGCAGGCGGCGATGCATTCCACGCACTGGGTGCAGGTGAACATCTTACGCTTGAGGGTGCGCGGCTTCAGGCGGGCGGGGCAGGCGTTGTCGCAGGCGTTGTTGCAGTCGCGGCATTCGGCGGCGCGGCGGCGGTCGAAGCCGATGACCAAGGCGTTGCGGTTGGCCATCCAGGCCAGGCTTTGGAAGATGCCCACGGCGCACCCGAAACGGCAGAAGAGATGGCGGGCGAAAGCGAACTCGATGGTGAACACGGCGGTCGCCACCGCCAGGAAGCGGAACTGGTTGGGGGTGAGCTGACCGTGGAAGAGGTTGTGGTAGATCTCCGCCGGCGGCAACAGATAGGTGAGAAAAGAGACCGCCCAGAGGAAGGCGAAACCCAGGATGGCCGCCAAGGTGGGAATCCAGTACCAGCGGCTCAAGGAGCGTGGACGGCCGTCGGCCCGCGTGCGCGGCAGGGGGAACTTCTCCCAGAGCGAGGGCCGTCCGATGGCGCGGGTCATGAGGGCGTTGACCGCCTCCACCACGGAAAAATGGGGGCAGAGCCAACCGCAATAGAGGCGTCCCCAGCGCCAGGCCACCGTGAGCAGCAACGCCCCCGCCCCCAGCACCGGCAGGAAGGCTTTCCACAAGAGATTCCAAGTGAGTTCGCCCAGCGAGATGAGCCCCTGGTGGTATTCGGGAAAGCCCAGGGTCCAGTCCATTCCGAACAGGATGAGGTTGTTCTTTTCCAAGTCGAACCGGAACAGATCCAGGGGCGGCGCCAGCACGAACAGAGCGAAGAAAGCGGTCTTGAGCAGCAGCCGCCGGCGGCGCAGCCGGCGGGCATGATTGAGGCCGTCTCCGTCGGCGGCGGCGAGGTGGGGCAGGGTGAAGCTTTCGGTTTCGCTCACAGGAAACGACCCAGCAGCGGATAGCGGTAGCACTGACCGGACATGGCCTTGGTCAGTCCCAGCAAGCCGGGCACGGTGAGCGGCAGGGCCACCAGCAGGGTGTAAACCTCCAGGGCCACCAGGGAGTGGATGCTCACCAGATTTTCCAGGCTGTCGTAACCACCGAACCAGGCCGCCACGAGATTGATGAGGACGAACAGCGTGGTGCTGAACAGGGCGGTGATCCAGGGTTGCTTCAGATGACATTCCACCAACAGGTTTGCGGTGTTGCGGTGGCGGAAATAGAGAATGCCCAGCGCCAGCAGGGGCAGGATGGGGAACAACAGGTTAAGCAGAAAGAGCCCCTCGCCGGCGATGGCCAGCCCCTTGCCCGGGTTTGTCCCTTTCTTCTCCATGAGTTCCTCCTTCAGGGAAAGGCGATGGTGATGATCTCGTTCAGCGCCTTGAGCGTCTCTTCGTCATCGGTGAGCGGTTCTGCCAGGGCGGCGCGGCAGGCGTCGACGGGCGGAAAGCCGCTGTGGATGAGGCGGGCGGCATAGATGAGCAGGCGGGTGGAGGCCGCCTCTTCCAGGTCGTGGTCCTTGAGCACCCTCAACGAGCCGGCCAGGCGCACGAGGGTTTCGGCCAGCTTGTCGTCGATGCCGGTCTCCTCGATGAGAATCCTTCTTTCCAGCTCGGGTTCTGGAAATTGAAAACCGATGCCGACGAAACGCTGGCGGGTGGAGGGCTTCATTCCTTTGAGGAGGTTTTGATAGCCGGGATTGTAGGAGACCACCAGCATGAACTCGGGCGGCGCTTTGAGGATTTCCCCGGTGCGTTCCAGCGGCAGGATGCGGCGGTCGTCGGTGAGGGGGTGGATGACCACCGTGGTGTCCTTGCGCGCCTCCACCACTTCGTCCAGATAGCAGATGGCCCCTTCGCGCACCGCGCGGGTGAGGGGACCGTCCACCCAAAAGGTGCCCGAGTCGCCGATGAGATGGCGTCCCACCAGGTCGGCGGCGGTGAGATCGTCGTGACAAGAGACGGTGTACAGGGGACGGCCCAGCCGCGCGGCCATGTGTTCGATGAACCGGGTTTTTCCGCACCCGGTGGGGCCCTTGATCATCACCGGCAGGCGGTTCTTCCAGGCGTGCTCGAACAGGGCCACTTCGTTGCCCTGGGGCAGATAGAAAGGAAGGTTGCTCAAATCGGTAGCTCCGCGGTCAAAGGGTCTGCCAGAAGGCGACTGTGATGAGTGTACCCACCATCACCAGCCAGATGAAGATGGCCCAACGCCAGGGGCCGGCCACCTGCTTGAGCCCCATGAAATAGTCGCCGATGAGTTGTCCTTTGAGCAGGGCGAAGCCGAACACCATGAAGGCGAAAAAACGGCCCGACAGGTTGTTCACTCCGATGAACCAGGTGACGAAAGTGAGAAACAGCAGCACCGCATAGACCCAGGTGCAGGGGCGCAAGAGAAACGTGCTTCGATCGTTCATGGTGTCACCGCATCACATAGACCAGAGGAAAGAGGATCATCCACACCAGATCCACCATGTGCCAATAGCTGGCTCCCGTCTCCACCCCGGTGTGTTCGGCGGCGCTGTAGCCGCCTCTTCTCGCTTTCAGCGCCACCGCCGCGAGGATGATCATGCCTAGGATCACGTGCAAGAAATGGAAGAAGGTGAGGGAGAGATAGAACATGTAGAAGGTGTTGGTATTGAGGTTGATGCCAAGGGAGAAATGGTGGTGGTACTCGGCGCCCTTGACCAACAAGAACAACAGCCCCATGGCCAGTGCCGCCAGCAGCCAGCGGTAGCAGCCGCGGCTGTCGTCCGCGCGAATGGCGGCCACTGCCCGCACCACGAAATAGGAACTGGTGATGAGCGCCACCGTGTTCACCAGGGCGGCGTTTCGATCCAGGGTGAGCTGGTAGGTGTTGAACAGCTCGACGTGGTTGGTTCGGGTGAATGCGTAGGCGGCGAAGAAGACGCCGAACACCAGAAGTTCGGCGAGGATGAAGATCCAGATCACCAGATCGCCGGGAGGCCAGCGGTTTTTTTCCATGGTTTGCATAAGCTTATTGGGTTCCACAATGAACAAGGCGGATGATGAATCATCCGCCTTGCCGGGTGCCATGGCATTTCGCAACCGGGGCCGGAAGACCGGCGCCCGGCACGAAATTCCGACGTCAGCTGGCCACCACTTCGCCCTCCACCGTGGCTTCGGGCTCTTTGGAGCCGATGAAGAAGCTGGCGATGTAGACGATGAGGCCGGCCAGGAAGACGAAGCCCGTGATCTCACGCAGCACGTAGAAGAGCTCGATCTTCTCCTGCACCACCATGAACGGCAAGGGGTTTTCGGAGAAGCGCTGCAGATAGACCTGCAAGATGCCCGCGCCGGTGAGGAACAGGGTGATGAAGATGATGGAGATGGTCATCAGCCAGAATCCCCACATCTCCAGCACCTGGGACTTGTTGCTGTTGGCCGCCTGACGACCGCGCAGCAGCGGCATGGCGTAGGAGATGATGGCCAGGTTGATCATCACGTAGGCGCCGTAGAAGGCCATGTGGCCGTGGGCCGCCGTGATCTGGGTGCCGTGGGTGTAGTAGTTCACCGGAGCCAGGGTGTGCAGGAAGCCCCACACGCCGGCGCCGAGGAAGGCCATCACCGCGGTGCCCAGCGCCCAGAGGACGGCCGCCTTGTTGGGGTGGTTGCGGCGGCGCTTGTTCACCATGTTGAAGGCGAACACGGTCATCATGAAGAAGGGGATGGGCTCCATGGCGGAGAAGATGGAACCCCACCACTGCCAGAACTCGGGCGTGCCGATCCAGTAGTAGTGGTGGCCGGTGCCCACGATGCCGGTGATCAAGGTCATGGCGATGATGACGTAGAGCCACTTCTCGATCACCTCGCGGTCCACGCCGGTGGTCTTGATCAGGATGAAGGCGAGGATGGAACCGAGGATCAGCTCCCAGACGCCTTCCACCCAGAGGTGAACCACCCACCACCAGTAGTACTTGTCCCAG
>CAYOJM010000023.1:0-14414 GCA_964404295.1 uncultured Sedimenticola sp.
CGGCCACAAGGTGAACAAGCAGATCGCGCGGGTGCGCCACTCCACCCCCGGCGTGGGCCTCATCTCGCCGCCGCCACACCACGACATCTACTCCATCGAGGATCTGGCCCAGCTGATCCACGACCTGAAGAACGTCAACCCCAAGGCGCGCATCTCGGTGAAGCTGGTCTCCGAGGTGGGCGTGGGCACCGTGGCCGCGGGGGTTTCCAAGGCGCACGCCGACCATGTGACCATCGCCGGTTACGACGGTGGCACCGGCGCCTCGCCACTGACTTCGGTCAAACATGCCGGCTCCATGTGGGAGATCGGCCTGGCGGAGACCCACCAGACCCTGGTGCTCAACCGCTTGCGCTCCCGCATCTGTGTTCAAGTGGATGGGGGCATGCGCACCGGTCGCGACGTGGTCATCGGCGCTTTGCTGGGGGCCGATGAGTTCGGATTCGCCACCGCGCCGCTCATCGCCGAAGGGTGCATCATGATGCGCAAGTGCCACCTCAATACCTGTCCCGTGGGGGTGGCCACCCAGGATCCCGAGTTGCGCAAGCGCTTCATGGGGAAGCCCGAGCACGTCATCAACTATTTCTTCTTCGTGGCCGAGGAGGCGCGGCGCATCATGGCCCGGCTGGGGTTCCGCACCTTCAACGAGATGATCGGACAGATGGACCGGCTGGAGATGCGGCGCGCCATCGATCACTGGAAGGCACGCGGCCTGGATTTCTCTCGTATCCTGGCCAAACCCCAAGCGGCGCCCGGGGATGCGGTCTACAACACCGATGCGCAGGACCACGGCTTGGAGCAGGCCCTGGACAACAGGCTCATCGCGCAGGCCGAGCCGGCGTTGGAGCACAAGACTCCCGTGCAGCTGGAGCTCGAGATCCACAACTACAACCGCTCCGTGGGCGCCATGCTCTCGGGCCGCGTGGCGGAGAAGTACGGTCATGCCGGGCTGCCCGACGACACCATCCACATCAAGCTGCGCGGCACCGCCGGCCAGTCCTTCGGCGCCTGGCTGGCGCACGGGGTGACTCTGGAGCTGGCGGGAGAGGCCAACGACTATGTGGGCAAAGGGCTCTCCGGCGGTCGGATCATCGTCTATCCTCCGGAGAACAGCGCCATCGGCAAGGCCGAAGAGAACATCGTCGTCGGCAACACGGTGCTATACGGCGCCATCACCGGCGAATGCTTCTTCCGTGGCGTGGCCGGCGAGCGTTTCGCCGTGCGCAACTCCGGTGCCACCGCCGTGGTGGAGGGGGTGGGTGACCACGGTTGCGAATACATGACCGGCGGCGTGGTGGTGGTGCTCGGCGCCACCGGGCGCAATTTCGCAGCCGGCATGTCCGGCGGCATCGCCTATGTGCTGGATGAAGCCGGCGACTTCGAGCGCCGTTGCAACCTCGCTCAAGTGGAACTCGAACCCATCAAAGAGGAAGACGATGCCCTCGAGCGGTTGGAGCACCTGGGCGGTGATCTCGAAACCCACGGTCGCGTGGACGTGAGCCATGACATGACCCGCTTCGACGCCATTCGCTTGAAGCAGCTCGTCGAGCGGCATTTGCACTACACCAACTCTGAAGTGGCGCGGCGCATCCTCGACGACTGGGCGGCCTATCTGCCGAAGTTCGTCAAAGTGATGCCGGTGGAATACCGGCGCGCGTTGATGGAGCTGCAGGCCGAGCGCCAGGAACAGCGGGCGACCGGCTGAACGCGGCATCCTGCCGCCATGTGGAAGAGAGGCCGGGCCGTCGGGGCCCGGTCCGTGGGAACACCATCGGGTAGACAGAACAATGGGCAAGCCAACAGGTTTTCTGGAATACGAGCGTCTGGATCGCAGCTACGCGCCGGTGGCCGATCGGATCACCCACTACCGCGAGTTCGTCATTCCTTTGAGCGACGAGCAGCTCCGCATCCAGGGCGCTCGCTGCATGGACTGCGGCATCCCCTTCTGTCATCAGGGTTGCCCGGTGAACAACATCATTCCCGATTGGAACGACCTAGTCTACCGCGACGACTGGCGCGCGGCCATGGAGGTGTTGCACACCACCAACAACTTTCCCGAGGTGACCGGTCGCATCTGTCCGGCGCCCTGCCAGGAGTCCTGTACCCTGAACTTGCAGGACATTCCGGTGACCATCAAGACCATCGAGTGCGCCATCGCCGACCGCGCCTGGGAGGAGGGGTGGATCAAACCCCAGATTCCGGCGCACCGCACCGGAAAGCGGGTGGCCATCGTCGGCTCGGGACCGGCGGGGCTGGCCTGTGCCCAGCAGCTCGCCCGGGCCGGCCACGAGGTGGTGGTCTACGAGAAGAACGACCGGATCGGCGGCTTGTTGCGTTACGGCATTCCCGACTTCAAGTTGGAGAAACACCTCCTCGACCGGCGGATCGCTCAGATGCGCGCCGAGGGCGTGACCTTCCACGTCAACTCGCATGTGGGGGTGGACATCCCCTTCGACGAGCTCAAATCGAAATTCGACGCCGTGGTGCTGGCCGGCGGTTCCGAAAAGCCGCGTGACTTGCCGGTGCCCGGGCGCGAGCTGGAAGGGATCCATTTCGCCATGGCGTTTCTCACCGCCAATTCCAAGTGGGTTCAGGGCGTAATTCAGGCCGACCGCCCGCCCATCTATGCCGAAGGCAAGGACGTGGTGGTCATCGGTGGTGGTGACACCGGCTCCGACTGCGTGGGCACCGCCAACCGCCACGGCGCCCGTTCGGTGACCCAGATCGAACTCATGCCCAAGCCGCCGGAAAAGGAGGTCAAGGAGATCACCTGGCCCGATTGGCCGCACAAGCTGCGCACCTCCACTTCCCAGGAGGAGGGCTGCGAGCGGTTGTGGCAGGTGCTCACCAAGGAATTCGTCGACGACGGCAACGGTCACGTGAAAGCGCTGCGCTGCGTCCGGGTGGACTGGCGGAAGGACGACGAAGGGCGCTGGCAGATGTCCGAGGCGCCGGGCACCGAATTCGAACTCAAGGCCGACCTGGTCTTTCTCGCCATGGGCTTCGTCCACCCCGTTCACGAAGGGCTCATCGAACAGGCCGGCGTGGAGCTGGATGAGCGCGGCAATGTGAAAGGGGCCACCGAAGGCGAGCGGGCTTACCACACTTCGGTGGAGGGCGTTTTCGCCGCCGGTGACATGCGCCGGGGTCAGTCACTCGTGGTCTGGGCCATCCGCGAAGGGCGCCAGTGCGCGCGGGCGGTGGACGAGTATCTCACCGGGCGTACCGACCTGCCACGTTGAGGAGTGGGAGGCCCGCCGCTGGGCAGCCTGTGGGTACGCCCGCGTCGGCCTTCGGCCTCGGCGGGCCTACGTTTCTGTAGGAGGCCCGCCCTCGGGCCGAATCCTTCCGTCATGGGAGCTGGTAGTCGGCTTGGGTCATCAGATCCACCCCGCATTTGAGATTTTCGATCCAGTCGATGAATTCCGGGATGGCTTTGCCGATCATCGCGCGTCCGTGCTGGGGCGCGATCATCTTGATCTCCAAGTTCCTCACCATATTGGCCCAAAATCGGCACACTTTGTTGCCATTGATGTAGCGGCGGTGGAAGCCTTCCATGTAGGGCAGCACTTCACTGAGCCGTTTTGCCGGCTTGTCCAGGTCTTTTGCAGGACAAAGGTTGGCGCCCAGATCGCCTGAGAAGAGGATCTTACTCACTGGATCGTAGAACTGAAAATTGCCTTCGGCGTGCATGAAGTGGGCGGGCAGGGCCATGAGTTTCATGTTCCCGAGTTGAAGATTGGCTCCTCTGTCGGGAATGGGGATGATGCGACCGGCGGTCTTCCCTTGGCGGGCGAAATGGGGAATGAAACGTTCCCACAGGGCCGGGACCACCACCTTGGCGTTGGTGCCCACCATCCACTTGTTGAGAGACGCCACGATGTCGGGATCCTGGTGGGAGGCAATGAGGTAGTCGAGCTTTTTCACGTTCATGTATTCGCTCATAGCTATGAAGAGCGCGTTGTAGGTGAGCTCGCCACCTGGATCCAGGAGCGCCGCGTGCTGGTTGTCTAAGATGAAAAACTGATTGGCTTGCACGCCTTCTCCTTTTACCAAGTCGCGAAACACGGCGCAAATGTGTTTGCCGTTGTTGAACAGTTCCATGGGCGGGCCTCTTCACCGATTGCAATACCGTAACTGCACCACGCCGGAAATCCGTGGCGAAATCTCTTGAACTAGTATAGGCCAACGATGTCTCGGGATTGCTGAACCCGTCTCAGTTCCCGGCGACGGTCATCCGTTCGATGAGCCAGGATCCGGTGCGGATGCTGCCGGGAATCGCGGTATCCGTGCCCACCGCCACCAGCCGCTGGAACATGTCGCGCAGATTGCCAGCCACGGTGACCTCTTCCACCGGATGTTGGATCATGCCCTTTTCCACCCAGAAGCCAGCGGCGCCGCGGGAGTAGTCGCCGGTGACCGGGTTCACCCCTTGGCCCATGAGCTCGGTCACCAGCAGCCCGCGGTCCATCTGCTTCAGCAACGCCTCCAGCGATTGGCCGCTCGAGTCGATGGCGAGGTTGCGCACGCCGCCGGCGTTGCCCGTGGTCCGCATGCCCAGTCGACAAGCGGAATAGCTGTCCAGCACATAGTCTTGCAACACCCCTTCGCGCACGAAATCGTGCGGCCGGGTGGCCACCCCTTCGTTGTCGAAAGGCGCGCTGGCCAGCCCTCGTGGAATGAGAGGGTCCTCGTGGATGTGCACCCAGTCGGGGAAAATCCGTTCGCCCAGGGCGTTCAGCAGGAATGTCGATTCGCGATACTGGGCGTGGCCGCGGATGGCGCCGATGAGACTGCGCAGCAGGCCCGGTGCCGTTTCGGCACGAAAGATCACCGGCACCTCGCAGGTGGCCAGCTTGCGCGCGCCCAGGCGTGCCACCGCCCGTTCGGCGGCACGCCGGCCGATGAGCTCGGGCGCGGCCAGGTCTTCGGCGGCGCGCCGGGTGTCGTACCACCAGTCGCGTTGCATGGCGTCGCCCTCCCGACCCGTCACCACACAGCTGAGGCTGTGACGGGTGGTGGGATAACCCCCCAGGAAGCCGAGGCTGTTGCCGTAGACGAAGCGTCCCTCCTCGGTGCTGAGGGTGGCGCCTTCGGAGTTGGTGATGCGTTCATCGAACTCCAACGCCGCCCCTTCGCAGGCGCGGGCGATGTCGATGGCCTCATCCGGGGAGAGCGCCCAAGGGTGGTACAGGTCCAGGTCGGGCCAGTCTTTGGCCATGAGCTCTGGATCGGGCAGGCCGGCGCAAGGGTCCTCGGAGGTGGCGCGCGCGATGGAACAGGCTTTGGCCACCGTCTCTTTCAGGGCCGCGGATGAGAGGTCGGTGGTGCTGGCCGAGCCTTTGCGGTGGCCGAAATAGACGGTGACGCCCAGCCCCTGGTCGCGGTTGTGCTCCACGGTCTCCACCTCGCCCAGGCGCACCGTCACCGTAAGGCCCGCGCTGGCGGAGACCGCCGCGTCGGCGGCGCTGGCCCCCAGCCGTTTCGCCTCGGCCAGCAGGTCGGCCACCCGTTCTTCCAGCTGTTCGATGGTCAGGCTCACAGCGCGGTTCCTCCCACGGTGATCTCGTCCACCTTCAGGGTGGGCTGGCCCACCCCCACGGGCACGCTCTGGCCGTCCTTGCCGCAGGTGCCGACCCCGGGATCCAGGGCCAGATCGTTGCCCACCATGCTCACCCGGGCCATCACCTCGGGACCATTGCCGATGAGGGTGGCCCCCTTCACCGGCGCGCCCACCCGGCCGTTCTCGACGAGGTAGGCCTCGCTCAGCGAGAAGACGAACTTGCCCGAGGTGATGTCCACTTGGCCGCCGGCGAAATTGACGGCATAGAGCCCCTTTTTCACCGAGCGGAGGATCTCTTCGGGGTCGTGGTCACCGCCCAGCAGGTAGGTGTTGGTCATGCGCGGCAGGGGCAGATGGGCATAGGACTCGCGGCGGCCGTTGCCGGTGGGCGCCACGCCCATGAGGCGGGCGTTGAAGCGGTCCTGCATGTAGCCACGCAGGATGCCTTTTTCTATGAGCACCGTCTCGCCGGTGGGGGTGCCTTCATCGTCCACGGTGAGGGAGCCGCGCCGGCCGGGCAGGGCGCCGTCGTCGACCACGGTGCACAGGGGCGAGGCCACCTGTTCGCCGATGCGGCCGGAGAAGGCCGACAGTCCCTTGCGGTTGAAGTCGCCCTCCAAGCCGTGTCCCACCGCTTCGTGTAGCAGAATGCCGGGCCAACCGGGGCCGAGCACCACCGTCATGGGGCCGGCGGGGGTCTCCACCGCTTCCAGGTTCACCAGCGCCTGGCGCACCGCCTCGCGGGCGTAGCCCAGGGCGCGTTCCTCTTCCAGGAAGAAGTCCAGCGTGGTGCGTCCGCCGCCGCCGGCGCTGCCCTGTTCGCGGCGGCCCTTCTGTTCCACGATGACCTGGACGCTGCAGCGCACCAGGGGGCGCACGTCGGCGGCGAGCCGCCCCTGGTCGTCCAGCACCAGGACCACCTCGTGGGCCGCCGCCAGGGAGGCGGTGACCTGCTTGACGCGGGGGTCGGCGGCGCGGGCGGTCCGGTCGATGGTTTGAAGTAGTTCGATCTTCTCTTCGTCGGGCAGGCTGGTGATGGGGTCGTCGGGCGGATAGAGGGGATCCAATGCGCCGGGACGGCCCACGGCGAGGCGTCCGCTTCGGCCGGCGCGGGCGATGGCGCGGGCGGAAACGGCGGCTTCCACGAGGTTTTCCGAAGTCAGTTCCTCGGTGTAGGCGAAGCCGGTCTTCTCGCCGCTGATGGCGCGCAGGCCGGCCCCCAGCTCCAGGCTGAAGTTCCCCTCTTTGATGAGGCCGTCGTCCAGCAACCAGCTTTCGACGCGGTGGCGCTGGATGAAAAGGTCGGCGGCGTCCACTCCGTGGCCGGTGAGCCGCTCCATCACTTCGCGCAGATGGTGCTCGGTGAGGCCGGCCGGTTCCAACAGGGTTTGGCGGGCGATGCGCAGGTTGTCGCTCATCGAGGCTCCTCGGTGTCAGCGGCAATGGAGGCGACGGTGGTCCAGGCAGGGAAAGTTGTTGCGGGTGGCCTGTTGGTATTCGCGGTCGATCTCGGCGACGACCGCCCCGTTTCCGCTGAGCTGCTCACCCAGCTTGGCGCCCCAGGGATCCACGATCATGGTATGCCCCCACGTCTGGCGACCGCTGATGTGGAAACCGCCTTGGGCCGCAGCCAATACGAAACACAGGTTTTCGATGGCGCGTGCGCGCAGCAGCAGCTCCCAGTGGGCTTCTCCGGTCATGGCGGTGAAGGCGGCGGGCAGCACGAGCAGTTCCATGCCCTGGTCCACCATGGCACGGTAAAGTTCGGGAAAGCGCAGGTCGTAGCAGACCGACAGGCCCAGCTTGCCGAAAGGAGAGTCCACCACGCACAGGCCGTCACCCGGCTCGATGGTCTCGGATTCGACGTAGTGCTCTCCGGTCTGCACCAGGCGGGCGTCGAACAGGTGCATCTTGTCGTAACGGGCCACTCGGCGTCCCCTGTCGTCGAACACCAGGCAGGCGGCGCGCACCTTGTCCTCGCGGGCGGTGGCGATGGGCACGGTGCCGCCCACCAGCCAGATTCCTTGTTTGTGCGCCAGTCGAGCGAGGAAGTCCTGGATGGGGCCTTCCCCGTCCTCCTCCTTGACCTCGAGGAGATCGTGGCAGCGGGCGCCCATGTAGGCGAAGTTTTCGGGCAACACCACCAGACGCGCCCCTTGGCGGACGGCGTGTTCCACCAGTCTTTCCGTCTCCAGCAGGTTGGCATCCACGTTGGAGCCGGAGGCGAGCTGAATACAGGCCGCCTGGAATCGGGTTTCGCTCATGGTCCCTTTGGTACGGATTCTTTTTTCTGGAAGGGCAGAGGATACCACGGGCGCCTACTGGTCCAGGATGTCCAGGGGATCTTGCTCCACCGTTTCGGGGGCGTTCAGAGGCGCCACCACCGGGTCGTCCCAGGAGCCGGTCACGCTGTAGCGCACGCTTTGGATCCGCTCGAGCTTGTCGGAGAGGGCCTGTTGGGCCAGCAGCACCACCAGCCCCGTCACCGGGCCGCCGGCGATGGCGCCGGCCACCGGGAGGGTGGCGTCCAGGCGTGGGGAGACGGTGATCAGCTGGTCGTGGGTGCGATCCGCCAGATTGGTGCTGCCGGCGATACGGATGACGCTGGTGGGGGCGCTGATCTCCAGATCGTTGGTGTAGATCTGCCCCTCCTCGAGGCGAAAGCGGCCGAGGATGGTATCGAAGGCCAGTCCCTCCTCATAGAGGTCCTTGAAGTCGAACTGCAGGCGCCGGCCCAGGGTGCGCACGTTGAGCAGGCCCAGGATGCGGGCGGCCCCCGGCTGAATGTTGAGAAAGCGGCCGGCGGTCATGTCCAACTGCATGGTGCCTTCGAGCCGGGACAAGGCAAAGGCGTGCGGCGGTCCCGGCCAGCCGATGTCGAAGCTCAGATGGGCCTTGCTTCCGGCGAGAAAATCCAGTTCGAGGGTGCGGCGCAGGAAGCGGCCCATGTCCTCGGTGTCCAGGGTGCCTTTCAGGCGGGTGGTTTGGGTGCTTTCCTTTCCGGCGGTCCATGCGCCCAGGGCCTGGATCGAAGCCAGGCCGCCGCGGCAGGAGAGCTCGGTCACCCTCTGCCCCTCAGAAGTCGCCACGGTGTGGATGCGCAAAGTGCCCAACTCGGCCTGGTTGAAACGGAATGCTCGGGCGGTGACCGTGAGCAGGGCCAGGCGCCGGGGATCGGGTGCGGCCTCGGCACCGGGCGAAGAGGGGGGGGCGGACTTCCCGGATGTCGTCAGATGGAGGCGCTCCAGGTCCAGATGCAGTCGCCGGCGGTCGCCTTCCGGAACCAGTTTCAGGGTGCCGGCCAATGTGTTGCTGCGGATCTCGCCTTGCCATCCTTTTCCCAGCCTTTCCAATTCGAGGGCCAAGTCGTCGGCCAGCAGGGGCGGTGCTTCGAGGCGGGCCGTCCGAAGGCGGATGCGCTCGAGGCGTGCCCCGTCTCCGGCCCCTTCTGGAAGCGTGTCGAACCAACGCAACCAAGCACGCAGGGGAAGCCGAGAAAGGGTGGCGGTGAGCGCCTGCCCGCCACCCGCGGGGTCCAGCGTGAGGCTCAAGGCATCCTCCAGGCGCAGGGTGATGTGCCGGCGCCCCGCCTGCAACCGCAGGGAGAAAGCCAGATCCATGGCTTCGCCCGCCGGCTTGTTCAAAGGGGGCGGCAGCCCCAGGGCGAGGCCGATGAGGTTGGAACGCACCCTCAGGACCACCGTTTTCGGCGTTGCGCCGGTGTCGTTGGGCAGATCGAGCTCCAGTCGCGCATCGGTTTCTCCCTCGAGTCCCAAAGGGGCCAGCTGTGGGTAAAGGCGCACCAGCTCGTGGGCAGGCACCCGGCCGTGGGCGGTGAGGTGGGTGCGATCCGCTTCGGTGCGGAGGGTGAGATGCACCTTGCGCCCCAGCATCCGCCCTTCGATGGCTTGGGCGTGGAGTCCCTTCTCGTCGATCTCGAGTGTTCCGCGCAGGGCTTCGAGTTGGAGCCGTTGAGCCGGCCATCGGAAACGGGCGTTCTCGAATGCCAGGGCGCCACGGAAGCGGTAGCCCGTGCCATGGAACGGAATGCGCAGCTCAGTGGTGAGCCGGCCCCGGCCCTCCAGCTCGATCCCCTCCACGTGACGCGCCAGACGCGCCCGCAACGGAGTTTCGCGCAGGATCCGCAATTCGTCGGCGAGAGGGCCGACGACGGTGCCGGAGATCTCCAGCGGCGCCAAGGGGCGCAGGGCGGGGATGCGGGCCTGCGTGTTCTCTACTCGGCTGTCGAGAATGCGGGCGCGCGCCAGCGCCACCTCCAGGCCGTTGTTGTGGAAACGCACGTGACCGACGGCGTTTTCGAGGGCGGGCCAATCGGGATGGTAATCCAGGGTGAGCCCCTCGGCCCGGAACGTCACCTCGAAATGGCCGTCGTGGGTTTCATGGAAAGGGAAATGGTTCAGGGGACCATAGAGCAAAAAACGGCCCTCGGGCACCCGTCCTTCGACGATGGCGCGGTCGAGCCAGTCCACCAGCTCCGGTTTCATGATCCCCACCGGGTAGTAACGGCGGGCGTTGCGGCCGTCGCCGTCGTGGAAGTCGCTCTGGATGTCCGCATGCAGCGGCCCGGCCCCGTCTTGGCTCAAATGGAGGCGAGTGAGGGTGCGGATGTCGGCGTTTTCCGCCGCCAGGGCGGGCGCGTCCAGGCGCCAGCCGGTCTCCGTGCGCCGCCACGACAGCGCTCCGTGGAGGCGCACCAGTTCGATGGGGCGGCGGAACAGAGGACGCAGGTCCACCTGGACGTCACGGCTGTCGAGGGCCACCTGAACCTGGTGGGGGCGAAGGTCGATCCGGCCCGAGAGCCCTTCCACGCCCGGAACGCGCGCCCAGGGATTCACGGCCAGGTCGTCGATGCGGCCGTCGAGGCGCCAGCCGCCGGGGCCCAGATGGAGCAGCGCGTCGTGCACGACGCCGCGCGGCGCCATGGCGGTGAGCGCCGTCGGCAGCATCTCTCCGGGAAGCCACCGCCAGAGCGGCGAGAAGGCGGCGAGGTCGAGGCGGCGGGCGGCCAGCAACAGGCCGTCGGGTACGGCGCGCAGCGCCAATGCCGTTTCGGTCTGGAGGGGCGCCTCCCCCAGGCGGAACTTGAAACCCGCCAGCTGCAGGGTCCATCGGCCGGTGTCCTGGATTTCGTATGAGAGATCACCGGCCAGGTCCGTCACCGTCAGGGGGGTGCGGCCTTCGGCTGCCAGTCGGGCTTCGGGCAGGTGGAACTGGAGCCGGCTGCCGCGGTGGCGGCCGGCCTCCCAGCGGCTCCAGGCGCGCAGGTCCACCCTCGCGCCGTCGAGACGAAAACTGCTCGGAAGGTAGGTGTTGATCGGCTCGTCCAACGTCAGATCCTGTCCCTCCAAATGAATGCGAGCCGACCAGTCGCCGGCGGTGAGGCGGCCCGAGAGCGCCGCCTGCAGCTCCAGCGCCCGGATGCGGGAGCGCACCCGCAGGTGGCGACGGTGACCGCCCAGGGAGACCAGTTGCAGATCCAGGCCCCGCTCGACGAGGTGGACGTTTCGCTTCAGGTCCCGCCACACCACGGTGGCGTTCTCGATGAGCAGGACCGCAGGTGGCGCGAAACCGCCGCGGGCGGCCGGTAGACCCACGATGCGGGTCACTCCCTCGGCGTCCCGCTCTAGCTCCAGTCGGGTGTTGGTGAGCCGCAGCACCACCGGAAGGCTTTCGGGCCAGTGGAGAAGATCGCTCAGGCGCAGGGCGGCCAGGACGTCACCCACCTCGAGCCGCTCCTCGTCACCCAAGACGAGTCCGCGCAGCCAGATGCGGGGGGTGAAACCGCGCCAGCCGGTTTCGATGCGGGCCACGCTCACCGGCATGCCGAACAGGCGCTCGGCCAGGCGCTCCACTTCCCGCGGGTGGTGTTCGGCCCACAGGGCGATGCCGAAGGAGATCAGCTTGAGCGCCGCCAGAAACAGCAGGGCGGCCAGCATCAACCGCAGAGTGATGCGGTACAGCCCCCTCAGTAAGAGCCCGATGAAGATCAAACCAGCACCACGTCGTACTGTTCCTGGGTGTAGAGGGACTCCGGCTGCAGCCGGATGGGCTTGCCGATGAACTGCTCCAGCTCGGCCAGCTCCTGGGACTCCTCATCGAGGAGACGGTCGATCACCTCGGGGGAGGCCAGCACCAGTAAGGATTCGCTCTCGAACTGCCGCGCCTCGCGCAGGATTTCACGAAAGATCTCGTAGCAGGTGGTCTGGGCGGTCTTGATGTAGCCGCGGCCGCCGCAGGTGGGGCAGTTGTCGCAGAGCACGTGCTCGAGCGACTCGCGGGTGCGCTTGCGCGTCATCTCCACCAGCCCCAGGGAGGAGACCTCGCAGATGGTGGTGCGGGCGTGGTCCTTGGCGAGATACCGCTCCAGGGCGCGCATCACCTGGCGCTTGTGCTCCTCTTCCTTCATGTCGATGAAGTCGATGATGATGATGCCGCCCAGGTTGCGCAGCCGCAGCTGGCGGCAGATGGCTTGCACCGCTTCGAGGTTGGTCTTGAAGATGGTCTCTTCCAGGTTGTGGTGGCCCACGAAGCCGCCGGTGTTGACGTCGATGGTGGTCATCGCCTCGGTCTGGTCGATGATCAGGTGGCCACCCGACTTGAGGTCCACCCGCCGTGCCAGGGCTTTTTGGATCTCGTCCTCGACGTTGTAGAGATCGAAGATGGGCCGTTCCCCAGGGTAGTACTCGATGCGCTGGGCGATTTCCCGGTTGAAGCGGGCGGCGAATTCCACCGCCTTTTCCCAGGTGGAGCGTGAGTCGATGCGCACCCGCTCCACCTGGGGGCCGGCCAGGTCGCGCAAAGCGCGCAGGGGCAGAGGCAGGTCTTCGTGGAGCAACTGAATCCCCTTGGCGTTGGCGGCCTTCTCCTGGATCGACGCCCACAACTGCTGCAGGAAGAGCATGTCGGCGCGCAGCGCCTCTTCGTCGATGCCCTCGGCGGCGGTGCGGGCGATGAAGCCGCCCTCGAGTTCCAGCTCTTCCGAGAGGGCGCGTAACACATTCTTCAGGCGCTGGCGTTCCTGCTCGTCTTCCACCTTCTGGGAGACGCCCAGGGTGGAAGCGTTGGGCATGTAGACGAGATAACGGGAGGGAATGGAGAGGTTGGTGGTGAGTCGCGCGCCCTTGGTTCCCAGGGGGTCTTTCACCACCTGGACCACCACGTGCTCGCCTTCGCGCACCAACTGGGTGATGTCCTGTTTCCGGTCACCGTTGCTGCTGATGTCGGCGGCATGCAGGAACGCCGCGCGGGCCAGCCCGGCATCCACGAAAGCAGCCTGCATCCCCGGCAACACGCGGCAGATCTTGCCGCGGTAGATGTTGCCCACCAGGCCCCGGTTGGCGGTGCGCTCGATGAGCACCTCCTGCACCACGCCGTTTTCGATCAGGGCCACCCGGGTCTCCGGGGGGGTGACGTTGATGAGGATCTCTTCGCTCATGGTCTTTTTGTGTGCCGGTTGGGGAATGACGGTCTCGTGCATGGAGCGGCCTAGTCCGGAAAGAGGCCGGCCTGAGCGAGCAGGCGGCCGGTTTCGTAGAGGGGCAGCCCCATGATTCCGGAATAACTGCCGCGGATCTCCTGGATCCAGAGGGCGGCCCGGCCTTGTATGGCGTAACCACCCGCTTTGTCGGCCGGCTCCCCGGTGGCCCAGTACGCCCGGGCCTGGGCTTCGGTGATGGAAGCGAACGCCACATCGCTTCGGCTGAGCCGGTAGCTCAATTCGCCGCCGTGGACCAAGGCCACGCCGCTGAGCACTTGATGCCGGCGACCGGAAAGGGCCAGCAACATCTCCACCCCATGGGTTTCGTCTTTGGGCTTGCCCAAAGGGCGGCCGTCGAGCACCACCGCGGTGTCGGCCGCCAAGACGGGAAGCCCTCCGCTCAGCTTCGCGCCGGCCCGCGCTTTCGCCCGGGTCACCCGTTCCACATAGGCTTCGGCCGACTCGCCCGGTTGGTGTGCCTCGTCCACGTCCACGGGCGCCACCCGATATTGGACGCCGATCTGGTCCAGCAGTTCACGTCGGCGGGGGGACTGGGAAGCGAGCAGAATCATCACCACGTGGTTGGAAGACGTCGATCGAATCTATTGTCCCATCCACTGCGATCCATTTCGACCGGCCGTAACCGGCGGGTCCTGGGCTTTGTCACGAGGCCGTCGGCGTTCGTTTGACTGGGTGAAGAGTGGCGTTCGCTGCCGATTCAATGCACGCCATTTCGCTCGGAGGGTGGAGTCTCGAACCAGCATGATCCCGGGCCGCGGAAGATTGCCTGCTGCGCACGAACTGAAAAAAGACGACCGGGCCGGGTTTTGGGGGGAAATCATGCGCGGTGGTAGGGGTGGTTGCGCAACAGCGACCAGGCCCGGTAGAGGGCTTCGGCCACCACCACCCGCACCAGGGGGTGGGGCAGGGTCAGCGGCGACAGGGACCAGCGCTCATCCGCCGCCTCGAGGCATTCGGGCGAGAGCCCTTCGGGGCCGCCCACCAACAAGGCCGGGTCGCGGCCGTCGGTCATCCAGCGGTCGAGCTGCGCGGCGAGCTGTTCCGTGCTCCACGGGTGTCCCTTCACGTCCAGGGCCACCACCCGGCTGCCCTTGGGCACCGCCTCCAGCATCCGCCGGCCCTCGTCGCGCAGGATGCGGGCGATGTCGGCGTTCTTCCGCCGCTGCCCGGCGCCGATCTCCACCAGCTCCAGGGCGCACTCCGCCGGCAGGCGTCGGGCGTACTCCCCGTAGCCCTCCTGCACCCAGCGCGGCATCTTCTCTCCCACGGCGATGAGGCGGATCTTCATGGCAGGGGATTCTACCAACGGGGAGCGCGCGAGGGCCGGTATCGGGA
>CAYOJM010000024.1:0-13789 GCA_964404295.1 uncultured Sedimenticola sp.
CATGTTCGGGGTGGCTGCTGTGGGCCGCCGCCGTCCATGCATTGGAAGTGCGGGTCGTGGAGCCCGATGTGCCGCACATCCGGCTGGCCCGCGCCCTCCCTTCCGGTCCGCCGGCGATCCACTATTTCCTCGCGCCCGAAGGCGGAGCGCGCATCCTGTTCGACGCCCAGGGCCGCCCCCTGCTCCTTTCGCGCAACAGCCGGGAGGAAAGCGGCAGCCTCCGTGATCTGACCACCGGCAAGATCCGCGTGCGCTCGCCGCTGCTGCGCGGCACCAGCCGCCGGGCGGTGGCGCCCGACGGCGACGGCTGGCTGGTGGTGGTGGCCAACTTCTGGGAGGGTGGAGGCGCGCCGGACGGCGTCTACCGGATGGCGGCCGACGGCCGTTTCGAAAAGGTGGATCCCGGCATCGCCCTCAAGAGGCTAGGCGACATCGTGCCCCGTCCCGGCGGCGGTTTCTGGCTGGTGGAGTTCTACGCCGACAACCTGTTCGCCTGGCAGGGCCCCGGCAGCCGGCCCCAACCCCTGTTCGAACAAGGCACCGCGCCGGGAGACCTCTATGCCATCCGCCCCACGCCCGACGGGATGCTCTATCTGGTGGCAGTGCATCCGACCCAGGGTGGCGGGCTTTCAGGAATCCCTTACCGGTTCCAGGCGGGCAAGGCGCAGCGCCTGCAGTCCCGGTCCCTGTACGGCGCCTACCAGCTCGGCTGGAGTTCGGGCCGGCTCTTTCCCGAGGGGCTCTATTCCGTCGATTGGAACTGCAAGTGCGTCCTGCGCCTGAAGGCGGACGGCGAGACAGAGCAGGTGGTGGCGGGCCTGTGGCGGCCCATCGACGTCCAGTTCGACGCCCAGGGCGCCATGTGGCTCATCGACCGCCGTCCCGCGGGCGACCTGGTGGTGCGCATCGGCCCGAAAGCCGGCGCGCCGGCCTATCTCCAGCCTCTGGACCCGGCGGTCACCCGGCTGCCCGGTCTACCGATCCGGGACGCCCTGGTCTCCGCCGACGACACCTGGGCCATCACCAACCAGGACGGCTACGCCGACCTGGGTCTACTGTCCGCCGGGCCGGTGCGCCTCGAAGTGGTGCACCCGGCCCACCTGCGCCGGCAGGCCGAGGTGACGGCCGAGGGCGAAGAGATTCCGGTGGTGCTTCTCCAGGCCGCTCCGCCGGCCTCGGTGGCGGGCCGGGTGGCGAGCGCCGACGGCAAGCCGCTGGCCGGCGCCTACCTGGAGTTCCGCCAGCTGGACGACGTCGTGGCCCGGGACCGGGTGATCCTGGCCACCGACGAAGCGGGCCGATACCGGATTCCCCGCCTGCTCTCCGGCCGGTATGAGGTGCGCATCCTGGCCCAAGGGCATACCGCCGCACATCGCACCCTGCGCATCGGCGGGGGAGAGAACCGGCTCGATTTCCGCCTGTCGCCGGGCGCGCAGGGCCCCCTGCCCCCCCTGGACCGGTTCGAACGGGGCGATCGGCCGCGCCCTCTGGCGCTGGAGACGGCGGTGGGCGCCACCCTGTGGCCGGAGGGGGACACGGACGAATACCGCGTGGAACTGCCCGGTCCCGGCCTGCTGGAGATTCATGGCTGGGGCTGGGGCAAGGTGCTGCGGGTACACCGAGCCGGCGAGAAAAAGCCGGCGCTGGAAAAGCGGTTTGGTGGCAGAACGCGCCTGGCATATTTCGCCGAAGGCCGTCACACCATCACGCTGAAGGTGACCGGATTGGCCTCACGGGCCCCTTACCGCCTGGCCCTCCATTGGCTCCCCGCCGACCCCTTCGACAGCGACCAGCGCAACGACCGGCCGGCCTCGGCGACGCCGGTGCCCGACAACACGGTGCTCACCGGCAACCTCCTGCCCAAAGGCGACCGCGACCTGTACCGGGTGGAGGTGGATTTCCCCGGCGTGCTGCGCGCCTACGACGACCGGCTCCGCAATTCGGTCTGCGTGCGCTGGCCGAGCACCCAACCGCGACGCGACTGCCAGTCCTCGGAAAAGCCGTGGGAAATGGCGCTGGACACCTTGCCCGGCGGGAGGATCCTGGAGGTCACGCCCTGGAATCCAGGCAGCTTCGAGCTGCGCAGCTATCGCGTGAAGCTGCGCCTGGACCGCGCCGAACCGGACGAGGCCGACGCCCTCGAGCGACTCGGACGGTGGCGGAAGGGGCTCGACGCCCGCACCCTGATCGGTACCCGCTGGACCTTCTCCCGCGCCGACGGCACGCGCATCGGCAGCCTGGTGCTGCGGCCCGGCGGGCGCATCGAGGGGTATCGCCACCCCAACGAGCACCACTGGGCCTTCGAGGATGGCCGGCTCCTCTTTTTCCATGAGTCGGGCAAACCCTCCACCCGGTTCGAGCGCATGGAGCGTATCGACGGCCGCTGGCGCCTGAGCGGGCCTTTCCTCCTCGACGACAAGGGCACCGTCCTCGTACTGGAAGAGGCCAACTTGCCGGGCACCGTGCTGCGCGGTGAAAGGCCCCGCCCCCTGCGCCCCGGCGTGGGCCGCGCCTTCACCATCGACCTGGTGGACGACCGCGACCTGTTCGAGTTCACCGCACCGAAGGCGGGCACCTGGCACATCACGCTCGTTTCGCCTTTTTACCATGAAGCCGTAATCCGCAAGGCGCAAGGGGGCGAACCGCTGCGCACCTTGAGTGGTAAGCGCACCCACGCCGCCCTGGAGTTGAAGCAGGGCGAGCGCCTGCACATCGATGTAGGCGACGACGGCGACCACCACCGCTGGCCCGATCCCGGCGTGGTGGTGGTCTCCGAAAAGCAGGAGGTTCCGGGCCTGGACCGGATCCTGGTGCGGCCCGGCGCGTCGGCCGGCGAGGTTCTCTTCACGCGGGAGGGCGTGCGTGGAATGGTGCGGGCGCTCGAGGTGCGCCTCCATCCCACCGGCAAGGAGAAGCAGGGGACGCCCATCCCCAGGAACGGCGCCCTGCGCCACCGATACGCCCAACCCGGCCTCTACCGCGCCCGGCTGCGCCATCGAAGCCGGCCCCATTTGGTCGCCGTCGACGGCCGGTTCCTGCAAAACACCAGCCGCTGGGACGGCCCGGGCACGGTCTGGTGGAAAGGCACCGATTTCAACCTGGTGCTGGATGCCGGGCGCGTGGCGCAGGTGGCCGATCTGCGCCTGCAGGTGGACAACAACGACGATTACCTCGTGGAGCACTCCCTCGACGGCCGCAACTGGCGACCGCTGCTCAAGATCGAGCGCAACATGGGTCGCGTGAATTGGGGCATGGACAGCTTCAGCACCCGCAGCCGGGACGAGGGGTACCTGGAGCAACTCGCCTTCCGGCCGGTCAAGGCCCGCTACCTGCGGCTGCGCGCCACCGGCGGTGACTGTTGCAAGTCGGTGAGCGAAATCGTGGCGTTCGATCCGGCCGGAGACCCCATTCCCCTGGAACCGGTGGGTCCGGACCTGTGGGTGGAACAGACCATCTGGGTGGACGCCCGCGGCCTGAGCGACGCCGGAGCGCCGCAGCTCGCCCTGGAGCCCTTTGCCCCGAACGGATTGGCCCTGGCGGCCAAACCACTGGTGGCCCACGTCCGCGCCGGTCGCGGCGCGCGGGTGAAACAGGTGCGTTTCGAGCTGGACGGCCAGCCGTTGGCCACCCTGTTCAAAGCGCCCTTCCGCGTCGAGCCGCCCTGGGCGCGGCTGGGCGCCGGCGAGCACCGCCTGGTGGTGGAGGCCGAGGACACTCTGGGACGCAAGACGCGCGTGGAACGGAGCTTCCGCCTGAGCGAAACCTTCGGCCTGGAACCGGAAGACGGCGCCCGCCTCACCGGCCGCAACGTGCGCGTGAGCTGGGTGGGCCGGGCGCCGGGTCCGGCGCGGTTGCAGTACCGCAGGACGGGCGAAGGCCGCTGGCACGAGCTGCGCGGCCGCCCGGGACGGCAGCGCAGCCTCGTCATCCGCGACCTGGCGCCGGGATACACCTATGAATACCGCATCGCCACCGCCGACGGTTGGTCGCCGATCCGCCGGTTCCATCTGCTCAAGGGGCTGGCCTTCACCCAGGCCCGCTTCGGCGCCACCATCGACCGCGACTACGACCAGCGGGTGGGCATCGAAGTGGTCAACAACGGCGACGAGCCGCTCGAGGTCCACCTGGAGGCGGGCCGGCCGGAGGATCCGCGCCTTCTGGCCGGCTTCGTGGGCGAGGGCTCGGCCGACCAGCCGGCGACCCTGAAGCCGGGGGAGCGGCGCCGATTCTTCCTCGGGGTGAGCGCCCAGGACGTGGTCACCGCCGAGCACACGCTGCCGGTGCGCATCCTGGCCGACAACGGCCTGAGCGACGAAGCCGAAGTGAAGCTGCTGGTGCGCCTGCCGCGCGTCGACCTGCAATGGAAGGATCTGGGTCTGGAGCCGGACGGCATGACCCGCCGCTTCGCGCTCTACAACGCCGGCGACACCCTCACCGACCTGAACCTCACCGCCCGCCACCCCGACAAGGTGGAAATCATCCCGGCCGTGAATCACGGCAAGCTGGCCGCCGGCGAACGGCTGGAGGTCCGGGTCCGTCCGGTGCTGGACGAAGGCTTCCGGGGCGTCTCCACCGAACTGGTGGCCCGCGCCCTGGAACGGGAGTTCACCCAGCCCTACCGGTTGCGGCTGGCCCCCGGTGAAAAGGTCCACTGGCTGCTGCGGATCCCGGGTTACGCTCCCACGGATCCCGACTACCTCCAGGCGCTCCAGCGACACGGCCGCAACTACGCCCGCGCCGCCGACCTGGACCCCGCCGCGCTGGACTGGAGCGGCGCCGAAAGGCCGGAGGACCTGGACGGCGACGGCCGCCCCGACCGCTGGCACCTGAATGTGGACGACACCGCCTGGAGCGGCGACGACACCGACGGCGACGGCAAGGTCGATTTCGTCCACGCCGACGTGGGCCGGGACGGCGTCTACGACTACTCCGCCTACTTCGACGGCAACCGGTGGCGGGAGACCAACCTGGTGGAGGCCTGGCTGGAGATGGGCTTCAGCCTGCCCTGGAACCGCCGCCTCTACCACCCCCACGACGTGGACATCCTGTTCAACGGCGAGGTCATCGGTCGCCTGCGCGACACCGTCCCTGAGGGCAACTACAGCTTCCGCATCCCCCCGCGGCTCATCCGCTTCGGCAAGGACGGCCGCCCCGCCGGCAACCAGGTGAGCATCCGCTCCCGCCACCTGCGCGGCGGCCACTACGTGGTCAACAGCGAGTTCCGCTTCAAGTTCCGCTTCACCGCCATCCCCTTCCCGGTGGTGGCGCGCAACGACGAGGAGGCGCGCCGGCGCGCCGCGGCCGTGGACGGGATCGACGAACGGGCCCTGGACCTGAGCCTGGCCGCCACCGGCTTGCGCATCGAGGGACCGGAAAAGCCCAAGGCGGGCGACGCCATGGTGCTGAAGGCGGCCTTGCGCAACCTCGGCTCCATGGTGCCGCCCTGGGCCGACCTGGTGCTGGAGCGGGCCTTCCGGGACGGACGGCGAACCGAGCTGGCCCGGGTGCGGGTGGAGACGCCGGCGCTGGAGGGGCTGACGCCGGTGCGGATCCCCTTCAAGGCGCCCGGCGGCGACCTGGAACTGCACCTCAAGGTGGTGCCGCCGGCGGGCATGAAAGACATGGATCCGGCCAACGACGAAACGGTCCGCTTCCTCCATGTGGCCGGTGACGACACGCCCCCGCGGGTCGCCATCGAGGCGCCCTCCGCTCCGGTGCCGGCCGGCGTGTTCCAGCTCATGGTGCAGGCGGACGACGACCAGGAGCTGGCCCGGGTGGCGGTCTCCGTGGACGGCGGCCTGTGGCGGACGGTCGAGCCCTTCTCCGGCCGGCAGCGCATTCCCCTGCTGCTGCAGCCCGGGCGGCACGAGATCCGCTGGCGGGCGGAGGACGGCAGCGGCAACGTCGGCGAGGCGCGGGCCGAGATCGTGGCCCAGGGCGAAGGGCCCGCCATCGAAGAGCTCACGCCCGCCGACGGCAGCCGCGCCGGCGGCCGGGTGCAGATCCGCTTCCGTTCGCCCGACGCCCTCATCCTGGCCGCCGCCCGGGTGGACGAGGGCCCCTGGCGCAAGGCCGCCCCGACAGGCGCCTCCGGCCATTGGCAGGTGACCCTGCCCCTGGGCTGGGGCGAGCATCCGGTGGACGTCATGGCGGTGAACCCGGCCGGGGTGGCGACCCTGCGCCGCATCACCCTCGTCGGCACCGAGGAGGCGCCCAAGGCCGACGCGCGCAATCTGCCCGACAAGGGCGTGGTCTGGCTCGGCCCCCACCTGGACCTGCGCATGGACCTGTTCGCCGCCCTCGACGGCTTACTGGTCCACGACGCCGCCTCGCGGGAGGAACGCGCCCGCCGGCTGGTGAAGGAAGCCGAATACCGCCAGGCCCACGGCGACTTCGCCGGCGCCCGCAACAAATACCGCGAAGCCCTGCGGCTCAAACCCGACCCGCGCATCCAGGATCGGTACGAGCGGCTCGATTTCTACCTGCAACTGCAATGACGGGAGGAGAGAAATGAAGCGCACGACCCTGGCCCTGCTCATGTTCGCCACGGTGACGGCGGTGCCGCCGGGCCGGGCCGACGACGCGGAGCGGCTGCTGCAGGCCCTGGATGTGCCCCGGACCATCCAGCAGATGCGCCCCGTCCTCGCCGACCAGTTGATCCGAACCGAACCCGCCCTGGCGGCCCACCGCGACCTGGTGGCCCGTTACCTCGAGGACGCGGTGGGGTGGGAAGCCCTGCGCCACCCCTTGGCCGAACTGTATCGGCAACGATTCACCCCCGAGGAGCTGCACGCCCTGGTGGCCTTCTTCACCAGCCCGGCGGGGCGCAAGTTCGTGGGGCAGCGCCAGGAACTCACCCGGGCCATCACCGAGCTCACCACCCGCCGATTGCGGCAGAACCAGGCCCGCCTGGCCGAGATGCTGGCCGAACGGGTCCTCGCCGAAGGAGCGGCCCGGTGAACCGCCGGCTCCCATGGCTGGTTGGGGTCTTGCTGCTGTGGGCCTGGTGGCTGTCGGCCGCATGGGCATTGAGCCTGCCTTCGCACTTCGACCCCGAAGCGATGAAGACGGCCCTCAAGGTCATCGAAAAGGGCGCCGACCAGGCCACCCGGGAACGAGCCGCCGGTTACCTGATGCGCTACCACAAGCAGTTCCAGAACATGGCCTTTTCCGGCGACATTCCCGACAGCCTCTTCCAGAAGGGGCAGGAGGTCTTCAAGTCGCTCAACGACGACCTCATCCGGCAGGCGGCCAAGGAGAACGGCCTGGAGGTGGTGGTGCAGAAGGCCAAGCCCGGCGCCACCAGGTACAAGCCCTACACCGACACCGACATCATCGTGCGGCGCGCCGACGGCAGGCCGATCACGCTGGAAGACGTCAAACGTCTCGAGAACAGCTATCTGGACAAGGTGCGCACCCGGACGGGAGGGAACGCGAGCATGGAAAGCACCTTGACCGATTTCATGCCCGATCCCCAATACACTTCGCCCAAGGAGTTCCAGCGTATCAACGAGTACATCAACAGTCGGGGCGGTGCCGCCTATGAGCGGCCCAATTCGGCGCTGGTGGAAAAGACCTTCCGCACCGGCGGCAAACAGGCCGTAGGCAAACTCGGCCCCAGGGCCACCACGGACTATGTGCTGGACAACTTGAAACTGGGCAGACGCTTCTTGAACGAGGCGCGCATGCTCGAAAACAGCGCGCGGATGATCAGAAACTCCAACCCGAAGGCGGCCAAGGATCTCCTTATCGAAGCCCAGAGCCGCAGGGCGCTGGCGGCCAAGTACATGGATCGCATCAACACCACCACGGAGATCCTGGAGCAGACCTACGGCGGCGCCGCTTCCGGAACCAAGGGCAAGGGGTTCGACCGCTTCATCCAGAAGCTGGTCAAGGAGCGTGGTGTCGCCAGCCAGCTCGAGAACGCCGCCTTCGGTAGCGTGGACGACCTGGTGATGAACAAGGTGATCCGTGACTATACCCAGGCGCTGCTGAAGACCAGCTCCAAGGATCCGGCCACCGCAGGCCGGATGCTGAACGAGATGAGCGAGTGGGTGGTCCGTAACCTCACCCCCGCACAGCAGGGTGAGCTCATCGAGCAGGCCCTCGCCATGGGGGAGAAGAGAGTGGCGAAGGACCTGGCCGCCGCCCTGCGCAAGGCCAACGCCCGCTTGAAGCTGGAGCGGATGGGGGTCCAAAGCGAAGGGGCCGGCGCCGTGCGGGGCGCCAAGGCCGCGGAGCGGTTGGCCCTCGTCATCGGCGGCCTGTTCGCCGTCTATCAGACCTCGCAGGCGGAGGCGGCGGACAAGCCCCAGACGGCCCTCGACGAAGGGCTCGGCTTCTTGGGCGGCCTGGCGGCGGCCTCCGCCGCCGGCGCACTCTCCGGCAGCGTGGTTCCCCTGGGTGGGACGGTGGTGGGGTTCGTGGTCGGCGCCGGCGCCTACATCGCCGGCGACCTCATCGGGCGAATGGCGGCCGGCCGCATCGGGACCGCTCTCGGCATCAACCCCAGGGCCCACTTGAGCGTGGTGGCCGAGGCCGCGGATCGTGTCTACCGGGGTTTGAAGGCCCGAGGGGTGCCCGAGGCACTGGCCAAGACGGCGGCGCAATTACTGGCCGAGGGGAAAATGGAGCGGTTCCGGAAGCTCATGGCCGCCATTCGGGAGGGCAAGGCCACCGGCCTCTATATCACCGCCGTCCGGCTGGTCCGGGACTGGTACTGTACCAACAGGCCCGTCATCCAGAGCGCCGCCTCGTTGCCGGATCTCATCCAGGAGGAGATCGATCGGAAAAACAAGTGGCGCCGCATGTTCGGCCTCAAACCCATCGAGAGCCTGGGGCCATGAAGATCGCTTGCTTGACGACACTGCTGGTGTTCTGCGCCACCGCATCCGCCATGGTGGCCACGGTGCCGCCGACGACGCTGGTGGCCCAGGCCGACCTCATCCTGGTGGCGCGCACGGTGGACCGGCAGCCCCGCGCCGGGCGCGTGCGCCACCGGCTGGCGCCGATGGAATTGCTCAAGGGGCTCTGGCCCCTGGACCGAATCCTGGAGATCGATACCCTGCCGCCGAGTTTCGAGGACGCCGCCCTCCTGCCCCCGCCCTGCCGGCGGGTGGTGCTCTTCCTGAAAGCGGGCGACGACGGCAAGCCCCGCCTGCTCCACGGCCGCCAGGGCGCCTGGCCCGTGGATTCCGACGGGCGGCTTCTGGGTTTCGGCACCGGCCTGCGCCTGGAAGACCTGGTACGGATGATCGAGGAAGAGAGAAGGGCGAATCACGCCCGAACCACTCGCCCCCACCAACAGAGGAGTTCCCAGCCATGATCGATACCACCTGCCGCCGCTGGCTGCCCCTGCTCACCGCCCTCCTCCTGGCCGGCACCGCCTGGGCCGAACCGCCGGCCGCCGGAGGGATGCCGCCCGGCGCGGATCCCGACGTGCTGGAGGGCAACCCGCCCGATCCCGATGCCCTCGAGGGGGCATTGCCCGATCCCGACGCTCTCGAGGGGGCGGCATCGGCCGGCACGGCCACCGCCGCGGGACCGATTCCGGCCGATGTCGTGTGTGAACGGGATCGGGTCTGCGTCGAACGCGGCACGCGACTGCCGCTGCGCGTGTTGCCGCGTCCCTTCAGCCATCTCTACAAGGCGCCGCAGGCGGACAAGGCGAACATCCTCAAGGCCAATGTGCCCGCCTTCCACCCCTGGTTCGTCTTCGCCCGGGAGGGACTGGACCTGAGCGATCCGGCCGCGCCCAAAGGGTGGTACCGGGTGGGCGCCAGCGAGCAGGCGCCCGAAGGCTGGATGCGCGCCGCCGATGTCTTCGAATGGCGCCAGGCCCTCACCGTGGCCTACACCCATCCCGGCGATCCGGCCGAAGGCCGCCGTCCCGTCCTCATGTTCCGCGACCGCCAGGCGCTGGAGTCGTTGATCGACAGCGACGATCCGGCGGAGGCTGCCGACGCCCTCTATTCCGAAATCGACCAGGGCCGGGTGCCGGAAGCGGTGGTGAGCATGGAGCCCAAGCGGTTCGTGGACATCAACGAACATTTCTATCTCCTGCCCATTCTCCAGTTCGACACCGTGGACCTCGAAGGCGACGAGGCCCGGCTGCTGCAGATCGCCGCCGCCGTGCCCGGCGCCCGCGGTCCCGACACCCTGACCGATGCCGATTACGCCGGCCAGGCCCGCGCCGGGCGCGGAGAGGCGGCCGCCGCCGACCTGGAGAAGCTGCAGGTGGACGTGGTCTTCGTCTTCGACACCACCCGCAGCATGCAGCCCTACATCGACATCACCCGAGACGCCATGCAGGCCCTGGCCCGCCGCCTCGGACAAGACCTTCGAGAGCGGGTGCGCTTCGGACTCATCGGCTACCGCGACAGTCTGAAGCGGGCCCCGGGGCTGGAGTACGAAACCCGTCTGTTCACCCCCGAGCTGGTGGACGCCGCCACCTTGGCCAAGGTGCTCGCCCAGGCCAAGGCGGCTCGTGTGGGCTCCGGCGACTACCAGGAAGAAGTGTTCGCCGGCGTGGACCGCGCCCTCTCCGCGCCCTGGCGGGAGGAGAGCCTGCGCTTCGTCATTCTGGTGGGCGACGCCAGCTCCCATCCACGCGGACACGAGCAGAACCTCACCGGCAAGGGGGCCGACGACCTGCTGCGCCAGTTGACGGACAACCGCATCCATCTGGTGGCTCTCCATTTGAAGGACCCCCGCGCGGCCAAGGACCATCCCCTGGCCGAGCGCCAGTTCCGCACCTTGTCGCGGGTGCGCGGCAGCGAGGAGGACTCGGCCTACTACGCCGTGGACGCCTTCCAGAAACAGGAGTTCGAACAGGCCATGAACGAGATCGCCGACCGCGTCTCCGGCCAACTGGGCGAGGCCCTGGCCAAGGCCCGGAAGGGCGAAGTGGTGGAGGTGCTGCCCGAATCCGGCGAGGCCGCCTCGGCGGACGCCTCGGGCGCCGGCGCCGCCTTCGACAAAGCCTGGAGCGCCGCCCTGGTGGAGTATCTGGGCCAGGAGGCCGAGCCGCCCAAGGACATCGTCGCCTGGGTGCTGGATCGTGACCTGGTGGATCCCACCCAGCGCGCCCTGGAGGTGCGGGTGTTGATCACCCGTGACCAGCTCGGTTCCCTGGTTCAGGCCCTGGACCGGGTGATCCAGGCCATGATGCGGGCCGAGGTGACCCAGGAGCAGTTCTTCAAGGCGCTGCAAGGGGTGGCCGGACAGACCATGAAGCGGCCCGAGGCCATCGGGCAGGCCCAACGGCTGGTGGACACCGGCCTGCTGCCCGCCTTCATCGCCTCGCTCCCGTACAAGAGCGACATCCTCGCCCTCACCGACGAGATGTACGCCAGCATGACCGCCGACGACCAGGCCCGGTTGCAATGGAGCCTGCTCGCCAAGCTCAAGCAGTACCGGGAGATCGAGCAGCAGGTGGACGCCTGGCGCAAGCTCAACGAGAGCGACGACGCCGGGCAGATGGTCTATCCCCTCAACCTGGACTACCTGCCCTGATGGTCGAGCCCGCACCGGCCGCCGCCCCGCGCCTCCTCCACCTGCAGGGATGCAAGGTGGCGCGCGCCCAGGGCGGCAGCCGCTTCGAGCTGGAGATTCCCGAGTTCGAGGTGACGCCCGGCGCCTTCATCGCCGTCACCGGCGAGTCCGGCTGTGGCAAGAGCACCCTGCTGGATCTTCTCGCCCTGGTGTTGCGTCCCGAACCCGGGGGGCGTTTCCTTCTCCTGGACGGCGACGAGGAGGTGGACGTGGACGCCCTCTGGGCCGAGGACGACGAACAGGCCCTGGCTCGGCTGCGCCGGCGGCGGCTGGGCTACGTGCCCCAGAGCGGCGGCTTGATCCCTTTTCTCGGCGTGGCCGCCAACCTCTATCTGCCGCCGCGCCTCAACGGCCAGCGTGACTATCGCGGGCGCATCCACGCCCAAGCGGAGCGGATGGGGGTGGCGGGGCTGTTCGACCGCATGCCGGCCTCCCTCTCCGGAGGCCAGCGCCAGCGGGTGGCCATCCTGCGCGCCATGGCCCACCGGCCGGCCTTGATCCTGGCCGACGAGCCCACGGCGGCGGTGGACAGCGAAAGGGCCCACCGCATCCTGGCCCAGTTCCACGATCTGGCGCGCGAGGAAGGGACCGCCATCGTCATGGTCACCCACGACCGCAGTTTGGTGGCCCAGGGGGTGGACCGCCACTACGGCTTCGAGGTAGACGCCTCCGACGAGCGCCACGTCCGCTCCCGTTGCGTGAGGCGGGCATGAAACGGCTGCTGCCCGAACTGGCCGCCGCCGATCTGCGTCACGAGTGGATCCTGACCCTCTGTCTGGTCATCGCCGTGGCGGCGGTGGTGGCGCCCCTGCTGGTGCTGCTCGGGCTGAAGTACGGCACCATCGCCACCTTGCGCCAGCAACTGGTGGAAAACCCCGCATACCGCGAGATCCGCCCGGCCCAGACCCAGGAATACCGCCGCGCTTGGCTCGATCGCCTCGAGGACGATCCGGCGGTGCAGTTCCTGGTGCCCACCATCTCGCCCGCCGCCTCGGTGATCCAGGCGCGGGGCGCCGACGGCCGTTACCACAACCTGGACCTGCTGCCCACCGCGCCGGGTGACCCGCTGCTGTTGGCGCACGGCGTTCCGGTCCCCGGCCCGGGCGCCTGCGTGCTCACCGCACCCGCCGCCCGTCGGCTGGGGGTGGAGCGCGGCGACCGCCTCACCTTGAGGGCCACCCGCAGACGCAAGGGACGCGGCGAATACGGCCCCGCGACCCTGGAAGTGGCCGGCGTGTTGCCCGAAGCGGCCGGCACGCTGGCGCGCGTCTACGCCCCGCTGGAGCTGGTCGAGGCGGTGGAGCGATTCAAACAGGGCTTCGGCGTGCCCGAACGCGGCTGGCCCGGTGGCGAGCCCGTCCCCTTCGCCAGTTACCAGGCGGTGCTGGTCCTCTCGCCCAAACCGCTTCCCCCGCTACAGCGCAACGCGCTGCTCATCGAGAGCGGCCTGGCCGACATCGAGCCGTTGGACGCCCAGGCCCTGGCGCGTTGGTTGCCCTTCTCCCTCCCCTCGGGGTGGGAGGCGTGGGCGCTCACCGTGCCCCGCGGCCACGTGAGTCGTGCCGCCTGGCGCGCGGTGAAACAGAAGCTGCGGGGACGCGGCGCGGTGGTGTTGCCGACGGTGGCTCGTTTCGAGCTGATGCTGGAGGGCGAAACGGTGACGACCTACGGCCTCTCCCTGAGCGCCACCGACGCCCGCCGCCTCTCCCGCCCCGCCACCCCCTGGGGCGGTGTGCGGCGCGCCCCCGACAGCCGCTCCCTGCTCCAGGTGTTGGCCCCCGCGGCCCACGCCGGCGAATCCCGGCTTCAAGCCCGGTTCCAGGGTCGCCTGCCGCTCGAGTTTCCGCTGCGGGTGGTGGGCGCCGCCGAAGGCCCTTACGCCGTGGTGCCGGTGGAGCTGGCCGGATGGCTGCAAACCGCCCGCCGCAGCCCGGTGCGCTTCGAGGCGGGCGCTTTCCGAATGGAGACGGGCGGCTACCGCGGCTTCCGCCTCTACACCCACACCATCGACCAGGTGCCGGCACTGGCCCGCCGACTGGAGGCGGAAGGGGTGCCGGTGGTGGCCGAGATCGAAGCCATCACCCGCATCCAGGTGCTGGACCGAGGGCTCACCCGCCTGTTCTGGCTCATCGCCGTGCTCGGCATCGGCGGCGGGGTGGCGGTGCTGGTGGCCAGCCTCTATGCCTCCGTCGAACGCAAACGGCGCGATCTGGCCATGTTGCGGCTCATCGGCTTC
>CAYOJM010000025.1:0-2589 GCA_964404295.1 uncultured Sedimenticola sp.
CCCCACTGGCCCTACAACCTCTTCGCCATGGTGCACGGCCGCGACCGGGAGGAGGTGATGGAGAAGGTGGAACGGATCGCCGACCTGCTGGGCGAGGACGACCGGGGGCACGAGGTACTCTTCAGCACCCGGATCCTGAAAAAGACCGGCTTTCGGTTGGGAGGCAATTCCTGAAATGCACGGACCGGAGGCAAAGCAGGGAGCCAAGGGCGCTGGCGGGACCGCCGTGAACCCATCCATGGGGGCTTCACGGCGGCATCCCTGCCGCCGAGATCCCGCCAGCGCCCTTGGCTCCCTGCCCCCAACCACTACAGCGAGATTCTGATGTTCCGCATCTCCCAGTACATGCGCGAGATCGTCGATCCGAAACCCCTCGGGCCGAAGCGCAACCCGCCCGGCCCGGTGGTGATCTGGAACCTCATTCGCCGCTGCAACCTCACCTGCAAACACTGTTACTCCATCTCCGCCGACACCGATTTCCCCAACGAGCTCACCACAGCGCAGGTGTTCAATGTGATGGAGGATCTCAAGGCCTTCGGCGTGCCCGTGCTCATCCTCTCCGGCGGCGAGCCCCTGCTGCGCCCGGACCTTTTCGAGATCGCCCACCGTGCCAAGGCCATGGGCTTCTACACGGCGCTCTCCACCAACGGCACCCTCATCGACGACGCCAACATCGGAAAGATCGCCGAGGTGGGATTCGACTACCTCGGCATCTCCATCGACGGCATCCGGGAGACCCACGACAAGTTCCGCCGCAAGGAGGGCGCCTTCGACGCCTCCATGGCCGCCCTGCGCCGCTGCCGGGAACTGGGCATCAAGGTGGGGCTGCGCTTCACCATGACCCAGGACAACGCCGCCGAGCTGCCCCAACTGTTGCAGCTCATGGACGACGAGGGCATCGACAAGTTCTACTTCTCCCACCTCAACTACGCGGGAAGAGGCAACAAGAACCGCAAGGACGACACCCACTTCCAGACCACCCGCTGGGCCATGGAGCTGCTCTTCGAGCGCGCCATGGCCGACGTGGAGGCGGGACGCGACACCGAGTTTGTCACCGGCAACAACGACGCCGACGGCGTCTTCCTGCTCCACTGGGTGCGCCGCCGTCACCCGGAACAGGCCGACCACATCGAAGCCAAACTGCGCCGGTGGGGCGGCAACAGCTCCGGAGTGAACGTAGCCAACATCGACAACCTGGGCCGGGTCCATCCCGACACCATGTGGTGGCACCACAACCTGGGTAACGTCAAGGAGCGCCCTTTCTCCGAGATCTGGCAGGACACCTCCGACCCCATCATGGCCGGCCTCAAACAGTCGCCCCGGCCGGTGAAGGGCCGCTGCGCCACCTGCGCCTATCTGGAGATCTGCAACGGCAACACCCGCGTGCGCGCCCAACAGCTCACCGGCGACCCCTGGGCGGAGGACCCCGGCTGTTACCTCACCGACGAGGAGATCCGATGACCCTCGACCGCAAGGCCCACTGGGAACGGGTCTATCGAGAAAAAACGGACACCGACACCAGTTGGTTCCAGCCCCGCCCGGAAACGTCCCTGGCGCTGATCGAAGCCACCGGGGCGCCGCCACGGACACCCCTCATCGACGTGGGCGGCGGCACCTCCCGGCTGGTGGACCACCTGCTGGAGCGGGGCTGGAAAGACCTGTGTGTGCTCGACATCTCGGGCACGGCCCTGGAGCGGTCACGACAACGGTTGGGGCCCGCGGCCGCCGCGGTGCGATGGGTGGAGGCCGACCTGCTCGAAACCGAACTGCCCGATGTTTGGGGCATCTGGCACGACCGTGCCGTGTTCCATTTTCTCACCAACGAAACCGACCGGCGCCGCTACCTGGAGCGGTTACACCGCCACCTGGAACCCGGAGGACACCTCATCATCGCCACTTTCGGCCCCGAGGGTCCGAAGGCGTGCAGCGGCTTGCCGGTGCGGCGCTACAGCCCCGAGCAGCTCGCCGAGGTGCTGGGCGAAGGGTTCGAGCTGGAAGAGACCCGCGAGGAACTGCACCGCACACCGGCGGGAAAGGAGCAGTCGTTCGTCTATTGCCGATTCCGTTACCGACCATGAAGTCACTCATCCCTGTTCCAGCCGAACTGAAATCCTTTTCGGGTTGGTTCGCCCTTCTGCTTCTGCTTGGAGCGGTACCGGCCACGGCTGCGGACGCCCCCGCCCTTTACCGGCAGCACTGCGCCCAGTGCCACAACCCCGACCGCCTGGGCGCCACGGGGCCGGCGCTCATCCCCCAAAACCTGCACCGGCTGAGAAAGAAGAAGGCGATCCAGGTGATCACCCACGGCCGCCCGGCCACCCAGATGCCCGCTTTCGGCGACAAGCTGAAACCGGAGGAGATCACCGCCCTGGCCGACTACATCTACACCCCGCTGGAGAAAACGCCCCGGTGGGGCCTGAAGGAGATGCAGGCCAACCACCTGGTGCTCCATCCACCCGGCAGCCTGCCCGACGAGCCGAAGTTCCAGGCCGACCTGGACAACCTCTTCGTGGTGGTGGAACTGGGCGACCACCACTTCACGCTCCTCGACGGCGACACCTTCGAACCCATCGGCCGCTTCCCCACCCG
>CAYOJM010000026.1:0-14758 GCA_964404295.1 uncultured Sedimenticola sp.
CTTCAGCCACATCTTCGGCGGCGGCTACGCGGCGGGCTACTACAGCTACAAGTGGGCCGAGGTGCTCTCCGCCGACGCCTTCTCCCTCTTCGAGGAGAACGGGGTGCTCGACCCCGAGACCGGGCGGCTCTTCCGCGAGACCATCTTGGAGCAGGGCGGCAGCGCCGACGCCATGGAGCTCTTCGTCGCCTTTCGAGGCCGCGAGCCCAGCATCGAGCCTCTGCTGCGCCACTCGGGCATCCGCGGTTGAGCCGGCTTTTCCCCCGTGGGGGATGCGGCTAACATGAAACGCGAGACCGGACACCGGTCGGAAACAACAATACGAATACAAAGGAGGAGTCGAGATGCTGAAAGCGGGTGATCCGGCCCCCGATTTCGAATTGCCCACGGCCGATCTGGAGATGATTCGTCTCGGCGATTTTCGGGATCGCAAGAACGTGGTGCTCTTCTTCTATCCCAAGGACGACACGCCCGGTTGCACCCTCGAGGCCACCGATTTCAGCGAGCTGAACGACCGTTTCCAGGCGTTGGAGACCCAAGTGATCGGCATCAGCCGAGACACTTGCATCCGCCATGCCGATTTCCGTGACAAATACGGGCTCACGGTGGAGCTGGCGGCCGACGTGGACGGCCAAGTGTGTCGGGCCTACGGCGTGCTTCAGGAGAGGGAGGTGAACGGCGAGAAACGTGTCGGCGTGCAACGTTCGACCTTTGTCATCGACAAATCGGGCCGCATCCGCCACGCCCTCTATGGAGTCGCCCCCAAAGGGCATGCCATTGAGGTGCTGGAGCTGGTGGAGGCGCTTTGATCCGGCCCCTGCGCTAGGCGCTGGAGTCTTCCGCCTCCTCGATCAAGAGCTGCTCCGGGGTCAGCCCCATGGCCCGCGCCAGCTTCTCGAGCGTGGCGCGTCTCGGCCGGGATTCACCCCGTTCGATGCGAGCGATGGAGGACTGCTTCATGCCGGCCAGGGACGCAAGCCGGGACTGGGTCAGGCCCAGGTGTTCGCGCCAGGCCCGCACCAGTGGAATCTCTTCCAGGACATGACGCTCCACCACCTCCTGCGGAATGGTATGGCGGGCGTTTTCCCTCTCCAGCAGAGGGCGAATGCGCTGGAACTCCTCGTAGGGAACCACGACGAAGAGGGGATGGCCGTCGTATTCGATGATCTGGTAGTCAGTAGGTCTGTTCATCGCGTTTTTTCACGGCCTCGATGCGGATGACTTCGATGGATTCCAGCACGTTGAACAGAACGCGGTAATCTCTCACGCGAAGCCGGTACTGGCATTCGTGGTTGGTCAATGCCTTGATGCCGGCCACACTCGGGAAACCGGCCAGTTCCCGGGTCTTTTTCAGGATCCGGGCCTTCGCCTGCTGGTTTCCCAGTTTTTTCAGCTGTTTCAGGGCCTTTGGTTGCCAGCGAACTTCCATGTCGCAGGCTTATAACCATTTATAACTTTACTTTATAACATAAAGTCGGGTAGGGTGCACATTGCGGTCTCTTCCCAACCGAACTCCCGGAACAGTCTTCGCCACTGACCGTCCACCGGCGCCTCCACGGCCACGCGTTCGCTGCTGACCGGGTGGATGAAGGCGAGCCGCAGGGCGTGGAGCATGAGGCGGCGAATGCCGTAGCGGTCGCGGAAGAAGCGGTTGTGTTTGCCGCTGCCCCAGGTGGTGTCGCCGATGAGCGGATGGCTGATCTTCTTGAAGTGCTGGCGGATCTGCTGATAGCGGCCGGTGACCGGATGCACCGCCACCAGGGCGTAGCGGCTGGTGGGGTAGCGGTCCACCGCCACCGGCAGCTCCACCTGCGCCAGCCGGCGGTATTCGGTGACGGCCGGTTTCTTCTGCTCCGGATCTTTCCGGTCGCTGGTGTGAACCGGGAGATCTATGGTTCCTTCCGCCTCCGGCCAGCCCCGAACCAGCGCCAGGTAATGCTTGTCCACGCGCCGCTCCTTGAACTGTCGCGCCAGCGCGGAGGCGGTATCGGGATCCAAGGCCAGCAGCAGCACCCCTGAAGTGGCGCGGTCCAGCCGATGCACCGGCCACACCCAACGGTCGAGCTGGTCGCGCAGCCGCTGGAGCACCACCTGCTGCCGCTCTCGGCAGCTTGAGGTACGATGGACGAGCGCCCCCGGCGGCTTGTCGATGGCCACCAGGTGTTCGTCCTGGTAGAGGATGGTGAACATCCGCGCAAGCATAACATTCCATGTCGTTACGCACCCGCATTCTGCTGTTTCTCTTCGTCTTCGCCCTGCTGCCCCTCATGGGGGCGGTGGCCATCAACCTTCCGCTGGTGTTGGAGCGGGTCGAGCTCTTCTATCGTCAGGCCTTTCTCCAGAATCTGCGCGCCGACTTCCAAGACCTGGACACCCATCTGGCCAGTCGGGACGAGATGCTGCGGCTGTTGGCCAAACTGCCGGAACCGGGCGTGGTGCTGGGCCAGGACGAACGGGTGAGCGCGGCCCAGATCGACCGCGCCCGCCTCAAATACACCGAGTGGATCAACCGCATTCTGCGCGATCAGTTGGACATCGTGGACATTCTGTTCCTGGACCGGGAGGGGGTGTTGCGGTTCTGGTTGTCACGGGACCCGGAAGACCGCCGATGGCGGCCCACCACCACGCCGCCGCACCAGCCGCCGACCGAGGTGGTGAAGGAGGTGCTCTCGGCCAAGGCGCCGGTGGTGGCGCTGGCCCCGGTGGCCATCGACGAGAAGGCCGCCGATCTCTCTCGCGCCGTCACCCTGCAGCTGGTGAGCCCCCTGGGACCTTCGGAGGGCAAGCCCACCTACGGCGCAGTGGTGATGACCCTGGACATCGGTGGCTTGGTGCGGCGGGACGAGCACACTCTATGGGTGCACGACGACGGCCGCTATCTGAACGTGCCCGGCGTCGTCCAGCGCAGCGGCAACGCCTTTGCGGACTTTCCCGGCCTGAAGGAGAAGTTCGCCTCGCGCAAGATCGCCCTGTGGGAGGGAGAGGATGGGCGCACCGTCATCTGGGTGCCCCTGTTGCGCACCGAAGGCGACCGGCCTCTGTGGGTGGGGCGGGCGGTGCGCGACGAGCCGCTCAAGGCGCTGCGTGATGCCATCATCTTTCGGGTGTTGGCCATCATCCTGTTGCTGGTGGTCATCATCGCGCTGGTCTCCACCTGGGTGGCGTCACGCCTGGAACGGCTGGGCAACCGGGTCTTCGAGGGCGTGCGCCGGGTGGTGGAGGAGGGAGAGCCGGTCCGATTCCGGTGGAAGGGGAGTGCCGAGCTGCGGCAACTGGGTGAAAACCTCTCGCGTCTTTCCGAGACCCATGCGCGCAACCTGGCCGAGCTCCAGGCCCATGCCAAGGCGCTGGAGGAGAGCAATAGATACAAGAGCGAATTTCTGGCCAACGTGAGTCACGAGCTGCGCACGCCGCTCAACTCGATCCTGCTGCTCTCCAAGCTGCTGCTCAAGGAGTCGGAGGGGTTGAGCCGGGAGCAACGGGAGCAGCTGAAGGTGATCCATGAAGCCGGCGCCGATTTGCGCATCCTCATCGACAACGTATTGGACTTATCGCGCATGGAGGCCGGACGGCTGGAGCCGGTCATCGAAAAGGTGGCGCTGACGCCCCTCCTGGAAGAGATCGAAGCCCAACTCGAACCCCAGTTCCGGGACAAGGGGCTGGATTTCGAGGTGCGCGTCCATCCCGAAGCGCCCCAGTGGATCCATACCGACGCGCACAAGCTCAAACAGATCCTCAAGAACTTCCTCTCCAACGCCCTCAAGTTCACCGAAACCGGGTGGGTGAGGGTGGAATTGATGCCGGCGGCGCCGCCCTGGGCCGTGGCCCTTTCGGTTCAGGACACCGGAATCGGCATCCCGCTGGAAAAACAGCAGGCCATCTTCGAAGCCTTTCAGCAGGCGGATGGTTCCACCCGCCGCCGTTTCGGAGGCACCGGTCTCGGCCTGAGCATCAGCCGTGAGCTGGCTCGGGTGTTGTGCGGCGAGATCACGGTGGAGAGCCGTCCCGATGAAGGGGCCCGTTTCACCCTCTTTTTGCCGTTTCGTTGTGGCTCGGCGGAGGAGAATGGCGATGTGAAATCGGCGGCGGTCCCGGCGCCGCAGCCCGCGGCCCCGGCGCCGGAAGAAGCGGGAGAAACCGTGCCTCCGGCCGATTTCGGTGGCGCTCAAGCGCTGCTGGTGGAGACGGATCTCACCCGCCTGCTGGAGCTGAGCCGCCTGCTGGAGGGGTGGGGGTTCGAAGTGACCGCCGCGGGCGATCCCGAGGAGGTGGCCGAAGCCTTGGAGGAGGACGGCATTCGACTGGTGCTGGCCCGGTCCGGAGTGGTGGACTGGTGCGCCATCTACGCTATAGTGGAGAAAAAAGGGGGAAGCAGGCCCATCCTGCTGGGCCTGGGGGAGGCGGCCCGGGAAGAAGGGGGCTGCGTGCAGGCCGTCCTGCCCGCGCACCCGGATGCCGCTGAGCTGCTGACCGCGCTGCGATCGCTGTTGCCTGAGGAGGAGCACGAGAATCCATGAACCGTTACGCCGGCTTCCGGGTGCTGGCGGTGGACGACAATGCCCACAACCTGTTCACCCTGAGATCCCTCATCCGAAAGCACATGGACGTGGCGCTCATCGAGGCCACCAGCGGAAAGGAGGCGTTGGAGATCGCGCGCGCCGATCCGAACATCGATCTCATCATCCTCGACGTGCAGATGCCGGAGATGGACGGCTTCGAGACGGCGCGCATGCTCAAGCTCCACCGCAAGACGCGGGACATTCCCATCATCTTCCTCACCGCCGCCTTCAAGACCGAGGAGTTCCAGCAAAAGGGCTACGACGTGGGCGCCGCCGACTATCTGCTCAAACCCATCGACGACAATCAACTCATCAACAAGATCAGCACCTATTTCCGTCTCATCGAGAAAGAGCGCGAACTCAACCGCGTTCTGGAACAGAAGGTGGCCGAGCGCACCGCCGAACTCAGGCAGGCCAATCAACATCTCGAAAACATCCTCAAATACATGGGGGAGGCGCTGCTGATCCTGGATCCCGAAGGTCGCATCAAGAAGGTCAATCCGGCCGCCTGCGAAATGCTGGGCTATGCCGAGTCGGAGCTGGTGGGCATGAGCATCGGCGACGTGTTCGAAGAGGAGGGCCAGGAGGAGGCCCGCGCCTTCATGGGCACTTGGCTGGAAGCGCTCATCCGCACCGGCGCCCTGCGCGACATCGAGGCGGCGTTCATCGCCAAGGATGGACGGCGGGTGCCCATTCTCTTCTCCCGTACCGCCATCACCGACGAAGCGGGCGACATTGACGAGATCATCTGCATCGCCAAGAATATGAGCGGCTACCGCCGCGTGGAGGCGGAGCTGGAACACACCACCACCACCTGAGCCCATGAACGACGCCACGGACAGGATTCCGCCCGACGAAGATCCCACCATGACCGCCAACGCCCTCAAGGCGATGGCCCATCCGTTGCGGTGGAAGATCCTCTGCACATTGGGAGACCGTGAGCTGTCCGTGGGCGAGATCGTGGCCCTCACCGGCACCTCGCAGAGCAACATCTCCCAGCACTTGGAACAGTTGCGCAACAAGAACATCGTCACCTCCCGCAAAGAGGCCAACCGCATCTATTACCGCATTCGCAACGGCAAGCTCCTGGAGCTCATCGGCACCATGCGCGCCGTGCTTTGCCCGAGCAACCTCAGCGACCACTACGACGACTGACCTTTTCCGGCCGATCGCCCGCGTCGGCCTTCGGCCTCGGCGGGCCTACGAGGGCGCCACGATCTGCGTAGGCCGGACGAGGCCGCGCAGCGGCCGACTCCGGCGAGAAGCCGGCTCCAGAGTGACCCAGGCCGTGGGATGGTCGCCCGCGTCGGCCTTCGGCCTCGGCGGGCCTACGGGGGCACGATCTGCGTAGGCCGGACGAGGCCGCGCAGCGGCCGACTCCGGCGAGAGGCCGGCTCCAGAGTCCCCAGGCTGTGGGTGGTTGCCCGCGTCGGCCTTTGGCCTCGGCGGGCCTACGAGGGGCACGATCTGCGTAGGCGACTCCGGCGAGAGGCCGGCTCCAGAGTGACCCAGGCTGTGGGTGGTTGCCCGCGTCGGCCTTTGGCCTCGGCGGGCCTGCGAGGGGCACGATCTACGTAGGCCGGACGAGGCCGCGCAGCGGCCGACTCCGGCGAGAAGCCGGCTCCAGAGTCCCCAGGCCGTGGGGTGGTTGCCCGCGTCGGCCTTCGGCCTCGGCAGGCCTACGAGGGGCACGATCTGCGTAGGCCGACTCCGGCAAGAAACAAACCACAGAGGCACAGAGAACACGGAGAGACCCATTCGTAGGCCGGACGAGGTCACCTCGTGGCCGACGCCGGCAAGGCTGCTACAATGCCCCTGCCAAGGAGCCGCCCAACGACGCTCAAGGATGAGCCAATACCGACGCATCTATACACCCGGCGGGTGCTATTTCTTTACCGTGGTCACCCGCAACCGCGTTCCGTTTCTCTGCGAAGAGCCTGCCATCCAGGCCTTGCGTGCCAGCTTCCGCCAGGTGATGCAACACCGTCCTTTCCGGCTGGAGGCCATCGTGGTGTTGCCGGATCACCTTCACGCCATCTGGAAACTCCCGGAGGGAGACAGCGACTTTTCCACTCGCTGGCGGGCGGTCAAAAGAGGGGTCACCGGCATGCTCGGTCATGGTCGTGGCAGGCTGTGGCAGCCCCGCTTCTGGGAGCACTGGTTGCGGGACGAGGAAGATTGGAGAAGGCATCTGGATTACGTCCACTATAACCCGGTGAAACATGGCCTCGTTGCCGCTCCGGGAGAGTGGCCGTGGAGTTCGTTTCGCCAATTCGTGGAGCGGGGTTGGTACGCCGCCGAGTGGGGGCGACAGGAGCCCGAGTCGTTGCGAGGCATGGAGTTCGAATGAGCCGGTTGCCCGCGTCGGCCTTCGGCCTCGGCGGGCCTACGGGGGCACGATCTGCGTAGGCCGGACGAGGCCGCGTAGCGGCCGACTCCGGCGAGAAGCCGGCTTCAGAGGCTCGATGCCATGGAACGGTTGCCCGCGTCGGCCTTCGGCCTCGGCGGGCCTACGAGGGGCACGATCTGCGTAGGCCGGACGAGGCCGCGCAGCGGCCGACTCCGGCAAAACACCCGTTCAGGAATGCCCTGCCAGCTTCCCGGCGATGAGAAAGCCGGCCAGGTAGGTGCCGATGGCGGAGCCGAGGGTGCTGAACAGGAAGATGAGCAGGGTGCGGGAGACGCGGTTTTTCCACCAGCCCGACCAGCGGCTGGTGTCCCGCCGCAGGTCGTGGAAATCCTGCACCCTGGGTTTGCGGAGCCAGAGCTCCGCGGCGGCGGTGACCATGCCGGCGCCGATGGTGGGGTTGAGGGAGGTGATGGGCGCGGCGACGAAGGCGGTGAGCACCGTCAGGGGGTGGCCGAGTGCCAGGGCGGCGCCAGCGGCCGAAAGGGTGCCGTTGATGAAGACCCAGTTGGCGACCAGCTCCCACCCCAATTCGGGACTGCGCCGAAAACCGATGACGAAGCCCAGCACCACCAGGGCCACCACCAGCCAGGGAAGGAGCTTGGGCCATCGCGCGGGGGGCGGCACCGATTCCAGTTCCCGGATGGCGGCGTCCGGGTCCGCGATGCCGGCCTCCAGGTTGGCTTTCACGCCCTTGAGGTGGCCGGCGCCGAGCACGGCGAGGATGTGGTTTCGTCCTTGGTCACGGATTTCCTGGAGCAGGCGGGCCGCCATGTAGCGGTCCCGCTCTTCGATGAGGGGACGGTATAGGTCCCGGCGGTCGTGGGCGAACTCGGCGAAGGTGGTCTCCAGGATGTCACCCTCCTTGAGCTTTTCGATCTCCTCTTCCTCCACCGTTTCGCGGGAGACCAGCGAAAGCAGCAGGCCGGTGAAAAGGGTCCACCGTTTCCACCACGGGAGGCTCGCGGCAGTTCGTTTGAGGGTGATGCCGATGTCCCGGTCGATGAGCAGCAGCGGCAGCTCGCGGGATTGGGCCAGTTCGATGGCCTTGCGCTGTTCCGCGCCGGGTTCGATGCCGAGTTGTTCGGCGATCCGCTGTTGATAGGCTGCCATGGCCAGGCTGGCCATCACCATGGCCGCCTTGCCGTCGCGGATCACCTGCATCAAGTCCATCTCCGCCAGGTGGTCGGGCGCCACCAGCGCCTGGTAACGGCTGGGACAGAGCTCCACCGCCACCGCTTCGAACCGTCCGCTGTCCAGCAGCGTCTCCACCATCCGAACGCTGCGCCGGGAGACGTGGGCGGTGCCCAGCAAGGTCACTTGGGCGCCTTCGATCTGCAGCGCTTCCAAAGGCTCTTCTCGTTCCGTGTGCATGTAAGGTGATTCCAGGGGTCAGGCGGTGGGATCGGTTTGTCGCCCTTCGGCGTCGATGCGATCGAGGAGCCGTTCCAGGGTGGCCGGTCGCGGATCGTTCGGGCGCAGACGCGCCGCCCGGCGCAGGTGGCGGCGGGCCCGCGCAGTATAGCCCACGTCCCAGCCCGACTGTTGCATCCATTGCACCATGGCCTGTGCGGTATAGAGGTTGGCCAGGAAACCGTCCGGCAGCGCGCGCACGAGGTGTTGGAGGTGCCAGATGGCCCGTTCGGGGTCCTTCTCCACCAGCCGCGCCCGCGCTTGGGCGTAGTGCATGGCCAAGGTTTCGTCGTCTTCGATGGCTGCCAGTTCGTCGTGGTCGAGTCGTGCCTCCGGACGCTGCAAGCGTCGCTTCAACGCAGCGCCCAGCCCGCTCCGCGCGGCGGGCAGCGGCGGCGGCAATGCCAGGTCCTCTTCGTCCGCCGTTCGAGCCGGACGCTGTACCAGGAGGTAGAGGGGCGGAATGAGAAAGAGGGTGAGCAAGGTGGAAAAAGCCAATCCCCAGACGATGGCGGTGGCCACCGGACCCCAAACCAGCGACTCGCCGCCCCATCCGGCGGCGAGAGAGTAGAGACCGGCGATGGTGGTCACCGAAGTGATCATGATGGGCAGCACACGGCGGCGGGCGGCGAGCACCACGGCGGCCGCCGCGGGGAGACCCCGGTCCAGGCGGCGGTTGGCGGTGGAGATGAGAACGATGGCGTCATTGGCGGCAATGCCGGCCAGGGCGATGACGCCATAGAGGGTGATCAGGCTCAGCGGGATGTCGTTGAGCAGCAGTCCAATGACGACGCCGGTGAAAGCCATGGGCACCGTGGTCAGGATGAGCAGGGGTTGAAGGTAGCTGCGGAACTGGGTGCCCAGGATCATGTAGATGAGCCCCACTCCAAGCAGAAACAGTCGCGCCATGCTGTCCAGGCTCTCTTTGATGTCGTCCAGCTCGCCGGAGAAGTCGATGGTCACGTCGGGAAAGTCCGCGGCCATCTCCTGCCACAATTGCCGGATTTGCCGGTTCGCAGCGAGGGTGTCGGTGACGCGGCTGTCCAGATCGGCGGTGATGGTGAGGGTGCGGCGAAAGTCCTGGTGGCGGATGTTTCCTTCGGTCGGGCGGGTTTCGTGCTCGATCAGCTTGCCCAGGGGAATGTCGCCTCCGCCGGGCAGCCCCACAGGCCAGTCGAGAAAGGACTTCACGTCTTGCAGGTTGCGCGGTCGCGCTTTCACCCGCACGTTCCAAGTCTCTCCTTCATGACGCATGTCGGCCACCACCAGGCCGTCGGCGTAGAGGGCCAGCGTGGCGGCCACTTCGGTTGGATCCATGCCGGCGCGTTGGATGGCGTCGGCGTCGAGCCGGAGGGCCAGTTGGGTGCCGGCGCGGACGTCGTCGTTGTCGATGTCGCGGATGCCGGGCACCTTGGCCATCGCGTGCTGCAGACGGGCCGCGGCACGGCGAAGTTGGTCGATGTCGTCTCCTCGCAGCTTGACGCTCACCGGTGCTTCCGCCGGCGGTCCCGTCTTGCGTCGGAGAAAGGAGATCCGCTCGACCCCCGGGACGCCTTCGAGCGCCTGGCGGACGCGCTCGATCACCGCTTCTACGGACATCCGGTCGGGCGTGGCCGGAGGCAGGCTCACCATGATCTGGCCGATGCTGGCGCTCAGGTAGGGCTCTTTTTCCGTCAGCTGCATGCCGGCGGTGGTGGTGAGGTTGTCCAGCTCGTCAGGCGGCAGGGCCTCTCGGATGCGCCGCGCCATTTGCAACAGGGTGGCGTGGGTGTGCTTGAGGGCGGTGTCCGGGGGCATGTCCAGGTTGACATAGAAGTAGCGGAACAGGTCGTTGGCGAAGAAATTGATCTTCACCGCGCCGAACAGAAGCAGGGCTAAGGCCGCCGCCGCGAGCGTCATGCCCACCCCGAGACTCAACACGGGGTGACGCAGCACCCGGATCAGGGCGTGGCCGTAACCACGCCGCAGCCGCCGCACGAAAGCGTCTCGAAGTCGCTGAACCCGGCCGGGGCGGGTGGGGTCTGCGCGGGATTCCACCATATGGGCAGGCAAAAGCCAGAAGGCTTCCACCAGGCTCACGGCGAGGGCCACGGAGACCACCAGCGGCACCACTTTCATGAACTGGCCCAGGATGCCCGGCATCAACATCAGGGGCAGGAAGGCGGCCATGGTGGTCAGGGTGGCGGCGGTGACCGGCACCCACATCTCCCGTACGGCGGCCACCGCGGCGGCCATCCGTTCCATGCCTCGGCGCAGGTTGGCGTGGATCGCTTCCACCACCACCACGGCGTCGTCCACCAGCATGCCCAGGACGATGACCACGCCCAGGAGCACGGTGACGTTGAGGGTCTCCCCCAGGGTGTCCAGGGCCCAGAAGGTGCCGGCCAGGGAGAAGACCAGGCCGAGCCCGGTGAACAGGGCGATCTTCCAGCCGAGAAAGAGGGACACCGCGCCCATCACCAGTGCCAGGCCGATGAGGGCGTTGTTCTCCATCACCGAGATGGCCGTGCGGGTGGCGGTGGTCTGATCGTGGGCCAAGGCGAGCTGGACGCCCAGCCGTTCGAGCACCGGATTGCGCTCGGCGATGTAGGCATTGAGCCGTTCGAGCAGCTTCAGGTTGTTGGCACGTTCGGTCTTGAACACCGACAGCATCACCGCCGGGCGTTCTTCGAAGGTCACCCGCTGGCGTGCCTTCTCCCGTCCCTGCCGCACCCGCGCCACGCTCCGCAGGGGCACTTCCTCCTCCAGGGCCAGCAGGGGCAGCCCCTCCAGATAGCGGGGATCGGCGCTGGTGCCTTGCAGCCGGACCAGCCACTCCTGATTCGCCAGTTCCAGACGCCCCAGGGCCTGGTCTCGGAAATAGGCTTGGACCGTGTCCGCCAGCGCTTTGGGGGAGATGCCAAGTCCGATGAGGCGCTCGGGATCGAATTCCACCCTCAGCTCGGGATCGCGCAGGCCCCAAGCGTCCACCCGGTCCACCCCCGCCAGCCGCTGCAAGTCTTTTCGCGTCCGCTGGGCCACTTTGCGCAGCTCTTCGTTGTCGTCCACGCCATAGACGGTGATCACCGCCGTGGGGAAGACGTTGGCGCTGGTCAGTTCCAGCACGTAAGGCGTGCGGACGCCTTCGGGAAGGTCGTTCTCCACCCGCTGGATGGCGCGACGCACCTCCTGTACCCGTTTGTCGTAGGTGCGTGTGTCCAGCTCCTCGAAGCGGACCACGATGTTGGATGCGCCGTATCGGCTGGTGCTGGAAACGAATTTGATGTTGGCGATGCGGCCGAGTTCCGTCTCCAGGGGGTCGGTGATCTGTCGCTCCACGTCCTCCGCCGAAGCGCCGGGCCAACCGGTCCAGATGACGAGCCAGTTGAAATTGACCGGTGGATCCTGCTCCCGCGGCATTCCGGTGTAGGCGAACCAGCCGGCCGCCAGCACCAGCACGAAGGTGAGGTTGACCAGGATGGGGTTGTCGAGCAGCCGGCGGTACATCAGGGTTCGACCACCTCCACGGGCTCGCCGTCACGCACGCTGAAGCGGCCGGCGTCGATGAGGCGGGTGTCGGGCGGCAGGTCGATCCGGGCCGGAAGGCCCTGCACCGCATGGGGCAGCGGGTGGAATCGCGCTCTGCCCCCCTCGTGGACGAAAACGCCCAGGCGCCCGCCCCGCTGAACCAGGTAGTTGGCCGGCAGATGAGGGTCGGCCTCTTCCCAATACAAACGCCCCGCGGCACCGGCGGGCGCCGCTTCGGCGGTGAACAGGTAGCGCGCCTCGTAGCTGCGCAGCCGTTTCTTGAGCACCGGGATCACCGCTCTCAGGCGCAAGGGATAGCGGCGCCCTTCCAGCCGGAACTCCAGACGGCGGGCCGCTTTCATGGCGGAAAGGTCTTGTTGTTGGATCTGGGCGCTCACCTCCAGGTTTTCCAGATCCAGCAACCGCAACAGGGGCGTGCCGGGCGTGGCGTAATCGCCTTGGCTGGCGCGCCGTTCCACCACCACTGCGTCGAAGGGCGCCCGGATTTCGCAACGCGCCTCGCGCCAACGTGCCTGGTCGAGGTCCGCCTGGCGCACGTTCACCTCGGCGGTCAAACGGTTGAACTCGGCGCTGCGCTGGTTGTACTCGTCGGAGGAGATGTTGCGTTTCTTCACCAGTTTCTCGGCGTCCTTCAGCCGCTGGCGCGCATAGCGCAGTTGGGCCCGGGCCGCCGCCAGGGCCGCCTCCGCCCGTTGCCGGGCGATGTGGTAGTTGCTGCAGTCGAGCCGAGCCAGCAGGTCGTTCCGAGCCACGCGGTCGCCCGGGCGGCGGGAGACGGCTTCCACCTTGCCGGCGATCTCGGCGCTGATGAGGGTGTCGTTGAGGCTCACGACGGTGGCCGGCGCCTCACGGGCGGGGTGGAAAAGCAACTCGCCCAAGGTCACCAGGGTGACCGGCCTGGGGGCGTCGGCCGTCGCCGCCGACACCGGAAACCACAACAAAACTGAAAGCAAGATGCGGCGCATGATGCCAGAACCTCGTCTGGAAGCGTGCTGCCACCATGTTAGCGGCAGCTCATGTTCGGGTATCCGCACCCTGTCACGTTCCGGGCAAGCCGTCGACCGTGTGTTTCCAAGGTCGGCGGGGGAAGGGATAATGGCGGCCATCGTCTCCAGCGCCAAAACATGCCATGTATCGAACCGTTCTGCTCTTCTTCGTGCTCGTTCTTGCCTTGGGTTCCTTCGGCGGCTGCGCCACCATGGAGAACGCCGGCCGCAACCAGAAGCTCCAGCTTCAGCTCTCGAGCTATGACCATACGGTGCGCTGGGGCGATCTGAACGAGATGTACGGCTACGTCAAGCCGGGGGAGACGCCGTTGCGGATCCCCGAGGGGCTGGACAACATCCGCGTCACCGAATACGAAGAGGTTGGGCCGCGCACCGAGGCGGGTTCCGATCGCATTCGCCGGCGGGTGAAGATCCAATATCTGCACCGCGACCGGCAGGTGGTGCGGACGCTCATCGACGAGCAGGTTTGGGAATACGACCCGGAGCTCGAACAGTGGTTCCGGGTCAATCCTCCACCGGAGTTCTGACCATGCGCCGCATTCCATTCAGTGAACGGCCGGGACGTCACGAGCGCCACTACCGCCGTCGCGTCCATCCGCTCTTTCCCCGCCCGGTGGAGGCGGTGACCGATGAGGCGCTCCTGGAGGTCCAGAGGCTCGACCATGAAGAGTTGATGGCGTTCATCACCTCGCTGAAACGACTGGTCCGGCGGGCCGTGGAGTTGCGTCCCAACGAGGAGAGCCAGGTGATTCTGGATCTCAAGGCTGAATTGGAGGCGCATTATGAGCTGGCCTGCGCCTTGGCGGACGTACAGGACGACAACAAGGCGGCCATCCGACACCTCGTCGATGTGATCATGAAAACCATCCGGCGCACCGCCGCCGGGGATCCTTTGGCGGAACGGGAACTGGAGCAGGAGGCGGAGGCGCGCCGGCTCCATTTCGAGCTGCTCGAGTCGCCCCTCGTGGCCGATCTGCTCCATCCCGAGAGCCTGATCCAGCCCGACGAACTGGCGGTCGTCGTTCTCACCGACCCGCAGGAGGAGGTGGAAGCGGCGCTGGAGCTGTTCGACGAAGCGCAGCTCGCCGAGCTGATCACCGACGCCCGCCGGCGCTTGGAACAGGCCGGCGAGCGGGCGGGCGCGGCCGAGCGGGCGCGGCTCGCCTGGTTGGAGGCGCGCCTGGCCGAGCGGAGGGAACAGCAATGACCTACCGGGACCTGCGCGACTTTCTCCAGGCGCTGGAAGCGCGGGGCGAACTGAAACGCATCGGGGTGGAGGTGGATCCGCACCTGGAGATGACCGAGATCAGCGATCGGGTGCTGCGCGCCGGCGGTCCCGCCCTGCTCTTCGAGAAGCCGAAAGGGCACCGCATCCCGGTGCTCACCAACCTCTTCGGCACGCCGCAGCGGGTGGCCCTGGGGATGGGCGAGGAGAAGGTCACCGCCCTGCGCGAGGTGGGGCGGCTGCTGGCGGCGCTGAAGGAGCCCGACCCGCCCAAGGGGATGAAGGACGCCTGGGAGAAGCTGCCCCTCTACCGCAAGGTGCTGGACATGGCGCCGAAAGTGAAACGCGCCGCCCCCTGCCAGGAGGTGGTGGCGGAAGGCGACGAGGTGGACCTGGCCTCCCTCCCGGTGCAGACCTGCTGGCCGGAGGACGCCGGTCCCCTCATCACCTGGGGGCTGGTCGTCACCCGGGGGCCGGAGAAGCCGCGCCAGAACCTCGGCATCTACCGCATGCAGGTGATCGGCCGCAACCGCGTCATCATGCGCTGGCTGGCCCACCGCGGCGGGGCGCTGGACTTCCGCGACTGGCAGGCCCGTCATCCCGGCGAACCCTTTCCCGT
>CAYOJM010000027.1:0-11113 GCA_964404295.1 uncultured Sedimenticola sp.
GCGACTTGACGTCGGCCTGGCGCCACGGCGCTCAGGGGATCGCCGCCATCCGGGGATTGTGGGACGGCTGAACGGAGCGTCCGGCGTGGCGTCCAAGACGAGTCGGTCGATCGTCCCTCCTTTTCGATAGGGAACCGAACCTGGAGATAGGCGGCACGTTCATCCGCCAGCCAGTCGCTCCAGCCGGCGGTGCGCCAGATGGTTGCCCATGTCCAACGCCGGATCGGCCAGGCTCGATGTGTCGAAATCGAGCTGCGCCGCAGTATCGGGGGGCGGCGCGATCAGTGTCTTTTGATGGCTCGCATGAGCCGCTCCGGCGTCAACCGATCGGGGTGCAGCGCCTCGAGCAGATCCCGCCGGGCGGGGATCCACTGTGCCTCCACGGGAGTCACCCGCGGCACCACCACCGCCCGCCGCCCCGCAGCCAACACCTCGCAAATGGAGTTGTAGCCGCACATTCGCACCACCAGGTCGGCTTCCGAGAGTGCGCGCGACATCTCGTCAAGCGGACGCCGGGCAGGCGTCGTGCCAAAGCTTCGATTCGCTTGCATTCATTCGTGGGCGGCTCCGGGCCGGTGAGATGGTGGAGGATCACTTTGGCTCCGTCACCTCCTCCACCGACCGACCCCAACACTCGAGCGGTGGAGGTGGTGGCTATCCTGGTTCAAGACGTTCAAAACACCGAGCCATCCGGAGGCATGCCCGGCAATGCGAAACGATTCGACGGGTGCTCTCGATTTCAATGCCCGATGGCGCCGCAATAGGCAATGGCCCCTTTTCTTCCACGCCGTTCCCGCAATCAAAGGGCCTGCCGGAAAAGGATGCTCGCCCGTGCAGGAATTCCTTGACGGGACCATCTCCAGCACCACATTCACGGCGGGTCAACGAGAGCGATCGGGCCGTTATCCGCCCACCAAAAGAAAAGGGGTTGAAATCCCCAATGATTTCAACCCCCTTACGGTGTATTTGGTGGGCCGTGCAGGAATCGAACCTGCGACCAACTGATTAAAAGTCAGCTGCTCTACCGACTGAGCTAACGGCCCAGAGAGCGCGCATTATACAGGCAAGGCAGCCGCTTCGGAAGAGCGGTGCGCAGGTTTTTTCTATCGATAGCGGGTCGGATCGGGGAGGCCCGCGTCGGCGAAGCCTTTCGCCCGTAGGCGACAGGCGTCGCAACGACCGCAGGCCCGCCCTTCCTCGTCGGCCTGGTAACAAGAGATGGTGAGGGCATAGTCCACCCCCAGCCGATGGCCGGTGCGAATGATTTCGGCCTTGGTCATGTCGATGAGGGGGGCGTGGATGTGGAAGCGGTCGCCCTCCACGCCCGCTTTGGTGGCCAGATTGGCCAGCCGCTCGAACGCTTCGATGAATTCCGGCCGGCAGTCGGGATAGCCCGAGTAGTCCAGGGCGTTGACGCCGATGAAGAGATCACGGGCGCCCAGCACTTCGGCCCAGCCCAGGGCCAGCGCAAGGAAAACGGTGTTGCGAGCCGGAACATAGGTGACCGGGATGCCGGTGGTGGGCCGCTCGGGCACGGCAATGGCCGCATCGGTGAGGGCCGAACCACCGATGGCGTCCAATCCCAGATCGAGGACGCGGTGTTCCACCGCTCCGAGACTGTCGGCGATGCGCCGCGCCGCCGCAAGTTCCACCCGATGGAGTTGGCCGTAGTCGAAGCTCAGGGCGTGGCAGGCAAACCCCCGGTCGCGGGCCACGGCCAGCGCGGTCGCCGAGTCCAAGCCCCCCGAAAGCAGCACCACCGCCTTGTGGTTCATCGTCCCGGTTCCTCGCCCCAGAGCACCTTGTGCAGTTGCAATTGGAATCTCACTTCCAGTCCGTCCTCCAAGATCCATTCCGCCAACTGTGTCGGTTCCAGGCGGTCCCAAGCCGGAGAGAAAAGCACGGTGCAGTGGCTTTGCAGGTGGCGGCGATGCAACTGCTCCCGGCTCCACAGGTAGTCGTCGCGGTTGCAGATCACGAACTTGAGTTGATCCTGGGGCCGCAGCCGTTGCAGATTCTGCCACAGGTTGCGGTGGGCTTCGCCCGAAGCGGGCGTCTTGATGTCCATCACCACCCGGGCACGAGAATCGAGGGGGGCGATGTCCACCGCACCGGATGTTTCCACCGCCACCGAATGGCCCTGGTCGCACAACATGCGAACGAGATCGAAGGCCTGTTTTTGCGCCAGAGGCTCGCCGCCGGTCAAGGTGACCCGCCGGCAGCCGAACTGCTGCACCGTGCGACAGACCGCTTCCGGCGCCATGTTGCGGCCGCCCTTGAAAGCATAGGTGGTGTCACAATAGCTGCAGCGCAAAGGGCAGCCGGTGAGACGCACGAATGTCGTGGGCAGGCCGGTGTCCAGCCCTTCGCCCTGGAGGGAATGGAAGATTTCCGTGACTCGAAGGCTCACCGCAACTGTTTCAAGCGGTCGCGAGCCATGCGTGCCACCGACGCGTCCGGGTGTTCGGCCAGCAACCGTTCGAATGCGCGGCGGGCTTCGGCATTGCGCCCCTCGGTCTGGAGCAGAACCCCTTTCTTGAACAGCGCGCCGGGTACTTTTTCACTTTGGGGAAACCGTTCGAGGAGGGCATCGAACGCGGCCAGCGCTTGAGTCCGGTCGCCCTTGGCGTAATGGGTTTCGCCCAGCCAGTAGAGGGCGTTGTCGGAAAGTTCGCCGTTGGGGTATTTGTCGAGGAAACGCTCAAAGGCGGCGATGGCGGCGTCGTAATCCTTGCGTGGCGGCTGAAGCAGCGCGTAAGCCGCCCGGTATTCCCGCCGCATCCGCTCCGGGTTGGCGGGCGAAGCGGATTCGTTCCGGGATGCGGGCGGTTGCACGGAGGGGGATGCCGATGTTTCGGCGGCGTCGCCGTTCTTCTGGAGCGCGCCGATGCGCTGGTCGAGGTCCAGATAGAGCTCGCGCTGTTTGCGTTCCAAACGGCGCAGCCGGTGTTCGAGCGTCTCCACCCGGCCCAACAGCCGACGGTTGGCGTCGCGCAATCGATCCACTTCGAGCACCAATTCGCTCACTTTGTCCATGCGGCGTTCGAGCCGGTCGAGCCGTTGCGAGGTCGCGTCGGCAGCCCGGGATCCGCCGGGCGTCAACGCCAGCACCAGGGCGGCGACCGGCCAGGCGCGAGGGAGGGCCATCACTGGTAGACCAGCTCCGCCCGGCGGTTCTTGGCCCAGGCGGCTTCGTTGTGGCCCGGCACGGCGGGCCGCTCCTCGCCATAGCTCACGGTTTCGAGCTGAAGGGGGCTGACCCCTTCGGCTTCGAGAACGCGCTGCACCGCTTTGGCCCGCCGTTCGCCCAGAGCCATGTTGTATTCGCGCGAGCCGCGCTCATCGCAATGGCCTTCGATGGTGAGCCGAGCGGAAGGATTGCTCACCAGATAGTCGGCGTGGGCCCGCAGGACGGGCAGGAATTCGGGCCGGATCTCGGAGCTGTCGAAGTCGAAATAGATCACTTTCTCATAGAGCGGGCTGTTGGGATCGTCCAGAGGAGAGCCGCTCCACCCGCCTCCGGGGCTGGCCGCGGCGGTTTCGGCACCGGTACCCGTTTCGCCGCCGCCTTCACCGGCTCCGGCACCGGCTTCCGAAACCGGGCCCACGGAACTGCATCCGGCGGTCGTCAAGATGACCCAAAAGAGGAGAAACAAGATGGTGGGGCTTCGCTTCATGATTAAGGACCTCTAGGGTTGGTAGTAGGGTGACCAGACCGGATCGCGTACGTCGCCCTTTTCGAGTGCGAGCCGCTGGCGCACCCGACCGTCGGTGGAGACGGCCGCCAGCACGCCCCGGTCCCCGTATCTGGTGGCGTAGATGATCATGCTGCCGTTGGGTGCGAAACTGGGTGATTCGTCCAATGTGCCGTCGGTGAGTACCGTCATGGACCCCCGCGCCAGGTCCATCACGGCGATGCGGAAGTCGCGGCCCACTCGGGTGATGAAGGTGAGCCGCTTGCCGTCCGGCGCGTAGGAGGCGCGGGCGTTGTAGCCGTTTTCGAAGGTAATTCGCTCCACCTCGCCGCCGGCGGCTGGAATTCGATAGATCTGGGGTGAACCGCCCCGATCCGAGGTGAACACCAGATGGCGGCCATCCGGTGACCAGGCCGGCTCGGTGTCGATGGCCCAGTGGCGCACCAGTCGCCGCAAGGTGCCCCGCGCCAGATCCATGACATAGATGTCGGGATTGCCGTCCTTGGACAGGGTCATGGCCAGGTAGCGGCCATCCGGTGAAAAGGCGGGTGCACCGTTGATGCCTTTGAAGCTGGCGATTTTCCGCCGCTTGCCGGTGAAGACCTCCTGGATCCAAATGGCGGGGCGCCCGTTTTCGAACGCCACGTAGGCCAGCTTCTTGCCGTCCGGCGACCAGGCGGGGGAGAGGATGGGTTCATCCGAAGTGAGGATCACCTGGGCGTTGTGGCCGTCCGAATCGGCGACGCGCAGCGAAAGCTTGGGCTGTGTCAACGTACCTTCCGACACCACGTAGGCGATGCGGGTGGCGAAGGCGCCTGGGGTGCCGGTGAGGGTTTCGTAGACCAGATCGGCGATGTGATGCGCCAGATGGCGCAGGTCGGCCGCGGTGGTGGTGAAGGCATATCCCATCAGCTGCTCGCCCTTGTAGACGTCGAACAACTTGAAGGTGACCCGATAGCCACCTGGGCCATTGGGTTCGATGCGCCCGATGACCAGATGGTCCTGCTTGAGTGCGCGCCAGTCGCGAAAGTCGACCTCGGCGGTGGTGGCGGGCCGGGCCGGCATCTCGACCGGAGGCAGAGGCTTGAAGTAACCGCTGCGATGCAGGTCCGCGGCCACGATCTCGGCCACCGACTGAGGCGGCGGGCGGGTCGGATCACCCTCCCATCGGAAGGGCACCACGGCAATGGGCAGCGCCCCTTCCACGCCCTCGGTGATCTCGATGACCAGTTCGGCCCGAGCCCAGAGGGGAGGGAAGAGGAGCAGAAAAAGCAGCAGGCGCAGCAAGGGGGTCATGGGTTGGACGGCCTGAAGATGAAAGTGAAGTCTCTGAACTCCTCGATGAGCCGCGGGGATTCGGGCATGGGCAAAGGGTCGGCCTTGTAGACCGCCGCTTCCACCGAACGGTCGAACGCAAGGTTACCGCTGGATTTTATCACCTGCACCAGGAGCACGGAGCCGTTGCGGGCCAGCCGCACGCGAACTTGGGCTTCCAGCCCGCGCCCGCTGCCCGGCGGCCGGATCCAAGCGCCTTCCACCTTCCGCTTGATGGCGGCGGTGATCCGGTCCCGCTCACGGGCGTCTTGTTCGGCTTGGCGGCGTGCCGCCGACTCTGCTTCGCGACGCTTTTTTTCGGCTTCGGCCTTGCGTCGTCGTTCGGCTTCGCGGCGCCGTTTTTCGGCCTCGGCCTTGCGCTTTTTCTCGGCCTCCAGGCGCTTTTTTCGTTCCGCTTCAAACCGTTTGCGTTCGGCTTCCGCGCGCTTGCGCTCGGCCTCTTCGGCCTTCCGGCGTGCCTCGGCTTCCCGCCGCTTCTTCTCTTCGAGCCGCTTTTTGCGCTCGAGTTCCGCACGTTTTGCGGCCGCTTCCCGCTCGGCCTGGCGGCGTGCCGCCGACTCTGCTTCGAGCCGCTTTTTTTCGGCTTCGGCCTTGCGTCGTCGTTCGGCTTCGCGGCGCCGTTTTTCGGCCTCGGCCTTGCGCTTTTTCTCGGCCTCCAGGCGCTTTTTTCGTTCCGCTTCGAGCCGTTTGCGTTCGGCTTCCGCGCGCGTGCGCTCGGGCGGTTGCGGTGGTGCGATCTTTCGAGGCGGCGGTGTTTCCACCAGTCGTGCCTGGACCACCGCCCCCTTGGGCGTGACCGGCTGAGGCGGATGCAGCCAATCCAGGCCGAAGACCATGAGCGCCACGATCACCAGATGGAGTCCCAGCGCCAAGGCGAACCCTACCGGATAGCGCCGGATCAGTTCCCACATGGCGTGCTCACGCTTCGGGTTCGGTGAGCAGGCCCACGCTCTGGGCGCCGGCCTGCTGCAACAGGACCATGGCCTGGACCACGCGACCGTAGTCCACCCTGCGGTCACCCTTGACCAGTACCGGCGTGCCGGGATCCTGCTTCAGGATGGCGGCGGCCAGGCGGAGCAGTTCCTTCTCGTCCACCTGTCGGTTGCGATCGTCGTCATAGGTGAGGTGGTAGCCGCCTTGGGCATCGATGGCGACCACGATGGGGCGTTTGGCCGTGTCTTCGATGGGCCGGGCCTCTGCCTGGGGCAGCGCCACCTTGACCCCTTCGGTCAGCAGCGGGGCGGTGATCATGAAGATGATGAGGAGCACCAGCATCACGTCGATGTAGGGCACCACGTTGATTTCGGCCATGGGACGCAACTTTCGGTGGTGGCGGGGCATCAGCGGCGGGCCTCCATCAAGTGGACCTGGCGCTGGAGGATGTTGGCGAACTCCTCGGCAAACTCTTCGTAACGCCCTTCCAGGCGTTGCACCCGGTCGGCGAACCTGTTGTAAGCCACCACCGCGGGAATGGCGGCGAACAGGCCCATGGCGGTGGCGATGAGGGCTTCGGCGATGCCGGGAGCGACCAGGTTGAGCGTGGCCTGCTTGACCGTCCCCAGCGCTTGAAAGGCGTTCATGATGCCCCAGACGGTGCCGAAGAGCCCCACGTAGGGGCTGGTGGAGCCGACGGTGGCCAGGAACGAAAGGTACTGCTCCAGGCCGTCCATCTCCCGGCTCATGGCCACCCGCATGGCGCGCCGGGTGCCTTCCACCACCGCCATGGGGTCCATGCCCGAGGTCTCCTCCAGCCGGGCGAACTCGCGGAATCCAGCGTGGAAGACGGCGGCCATGCCCCCCAGTTCGTCGCGGCGGCGATCGAGGCTTCGGTACAGCTCGCCCAGATCGATGCCGGACCAGAACCGTTCCTCGAAGGCATCGGCTTCGCGAGCCGCCCGGCGCAGCGTGCGGCTGCGTTCGAAGATGGCGGTCCAGGAGAGGATGGAAGCAAGGAGCAGGCCGGCCATCACCGCCTGCACCAGAGGGCTGGCGCCGAGCACCAACTGAAGGAAAGAGAGTTCGCCGTTCATGCCTTCATTTTCTCCACGATGGCGGAGGGGATGGGACGCGGTCGGAATCGACCGGCATCCACGCAGACCAGCTGCACCGCGCCGCGACAGAGCAGCCGATCGTCCGATTGGCGGCGCACCTCCTGTTCCAACGCCAGGGTGGCGCGACCGACGTCGTTCAGGGCGCCGGTGATCCACAGCAGGTCGTTGAATCGGGCGGGATGGAGGAATTCGGCCTCGGCACGGCGCACCACGAAGAGGATGCCCGCCTCTTCGCGCAACCGGTCCTGCTCGAAGCCGAGCGTACGCAACCATTCGGTTCGGGCCCGCTCCATGAAGCGGAAGTAGTTGGCGTAATAGACCACGCCGCCCGCGTCGGTGTCTTCGTAGTAGACGCGGACCGGCCAGCGGAAGTTCACGTCTCCCCTCCAAAGAGGTCGCCGGTATCGCCAGCGGGCGGCAGACCGAAATAGTCCCAGGTGCGGCGGGTGGCCATGCGGCCCCGCGGCGTCCGCATCAAGAAGCCCTGTTGGATGAGGTAAGGTTCGATGACATCCTCGATGGTGCCTCGCTCCTCGCCGATGGCGGCGGCCAGGGAGTCCACGCCCACCGGTCCGCCGTCGAACCGCTCCACCACCGCACGGAGGAGGCGGCGGTCCATGGCATCGAAACCGTTTTCGTCCACGTTCAACAAGGCCAGGGCGTCTCGGGCCACGTCCAGGGTGATGCATCCGTCGCCCTTGACCTGGGCGTAGTCGCGCACCCGCCGCAAAAGGCGGTTGGCGATGCGCGGGGTGCCTCGCGAACGACGGGCGATCTCCAGAGCGCCTTCCGGCTCGGTTGCGATGCCGAGGATCCGGGCCGAACGGGTGACGATGCCGGCCAACTCCTCCACCGAATAGAACTCCAGCCGTTGGACGATGCCGAAGCGGTCGCGCAGGGGAGAAGTGAGCAGCCCCGCGCGCGTGGTGGCGCCCACCAGGGTGAACGGGGGCAGATCCACCTTGATGGACCGGGCGGCCGGCCCTTCGCCGATCATGATGTCGAGTTGATAGTCCTCCATGGCCGGGTAGAGGATCTCCTCCACCACGGGGCTGAGACGGTGGATCTCGTCCACGAAAAGCACGTCCCCCGGCTCCAGGTTGGTGAGCAGGGCGGCCAGGTCGCCCGCTTTTTCGAGCACGGGCCCCGAGGTCTGGCGCAGGTTCACCCCCATCTCATGGGCGATGACGTGAGCCAAGGTGGTCTTGCCCAGCCCCGGCGGACCGAAGATGAGGACATGGTCCAGAGCGTCTCCCCGCTGGCGGGCGGCGGGAATGAAGATCTCCATCTGTGCCTTGACCGTGGGTTGGCCGAGGTAGTCGGCCAGGGTTTTGGGGCGAATGGCACGGTCCAGGACGGCGTCCTCGGCGCCTGCGGCGGGATCGATGAGGGGGGAGCGTGTTTCGTTCATGGCCGCGTCGAACCGGCTTTCGCCGGCTTCATCGTGTCGCCTCCTTGAGCGCCGCCTTGATCAACGCCTCGGTCCCCATGCCGGGGGCGAACACGGCGCGTACCATGCGGCTCGCTTCGGCCGGTTTGTAGCCCAAGGCCACCAGCGCGTCCACCGCTTCGGCGTCGGCCTGGCCTCCAGTGGGGGCGGCCGGCACGGCCACGGCGTCGGAAGACGGTTCCAGGCCGTCGAGGCGGTCGCGCATCTCGACGACGAGCCGTTCTGCGGTCTTCTTGCCCACGCCGGGAATGCGGGTCAGCGCGGCGGTGTCCGCCTGTTCCACGTGGCGGGCGAACGTTTCGGCCGTCATGGCCGAAAGGATGGCCAGCGCCATCTTGCCGCCCACGCCGTTCACCTTGAGCAGCCGCCGGAACAGGGTGCGGTCGGCCTCACGGGCGAATCCGTAGAGAATGTGGGCGTCTTCGCGCACCATCAGATGGGTGTAGAGGGTGACGGGCTCGTCGTTCGCCGGCAGCGCGAAGAAGGTGGACATGGGCGCTTCCACTTCGTAACCGACGCCATTGACCTCCAGCAGCAGGGCCGGCGGCCGTCGCACCAGGATGCGCCCCCGCAGCAGGCCGATCATGCCGATCCTCGCCACCGCCCGGCTGTGGCGGCGGTGTGGGCATGGCACAAGGCCACGGCCAACGCATCGGAGGCGTCCAAGGGCAGTGCCCGGCGCAATCCCAACAGGATTCGGATCATGTGTTGGACCTGCGCCTTGTCGGCGCCGCCATGCCCCACCAGCGCCTGTTTCACCGCCCGGGGCGTGTATTCATAGATGGGCAGGCCGGCGTCCACCGCCGCGGCGATGGCGGCGCCGCGCGCCTGGCCGAGCTTGAGCGCCGAAGCGGCGTTGGCGGCCATGAACACCTGCTCCACCGCCACCTGTTGCGGGCCGTAGTCCCCCACCACCGTTTGGACGGCGCGGAAGATCTCTCCCAGACGGTCGCAGAAATCTTTCGATCGGGTGCGGATGCAGCCGGAATGGACGTGGTGGCTGTGGCGCCCGTCGCTGTCGATGACGCCGAACCCGGTGACCCGGGAGCCGGGATCGATGCCCAGGATCCTCAAGCGCCGCCACCCCGCTTCGACCGTGAGATGAAAGCGCCCCTTCCCGTCCGTTTGACGGTGGCCGAGGTCGTTTGGGGGGCAGGGCGAGACATGATGCGGGCTCCGCCTTCAAAGCCGGGCCATCACCTCCTCGGGGATTTCGGCGTTGGAGTAGACCTCTTGCACGTCGTCCAGATCCTCCAGGGCGTCGATGAGCTTCATCAGCTTTTCCGCCGTTTCGGCGTCCAATTCGGCCTTGGTGGTGGCATCGAAGGTGACTTCGGCATTGGCCGGTTCCAGCCCGGCGTCCAACATGGCTTGCTTCACCTGTTGAAAACTTTCCGGGGTGGTGAAGACGTCGATGCTGCCGTCGTCGTTGACCTCTACATCCTCGGCGCCGGCTTCCAGGGCGGCTTCCATCACCGTGTCTTCATCCGCGCCGGGAGCGAAGCTGATGATCCCCTTTTTGACGAACAGGTAGGCCACCGAGCCGTCGGTGCCCAGATTGCCACCGTGCTTGGAGAACGCATGACGCACCTCGGAGGCGGTGCGGTTGCGGTTGTCGGTCATGCAATCCACCATGATGGCGGTACCCCCGGGGCCGTAACCTTCATAGCGGATTTCGTCGTAGTTGTCGCCTTCCAGGCCGCCGGCGCCCCGCTTGATGGCCCGCTCGATGGTGTCGGCGGGCATGTTGGCGCTCTTGGCTTTGTCCACCGCCAGGCGCAGCCGAGGATTGGTGTTGGGATCACCCCCACCTTCACGGGCCGCCACCGTCACCTCGCGAATGAGCTTGGACCAGAGCTTGCCCCGTTTTTTGTCGTTGGCCGCTTTTTTGTGCTTGATGTTGGCCCACTTGCTGTGACCTGCCATGACTTGCGAATCCTCCGGTTGGCCCTTGGCTGAATTCGGCGCCGATTTTACCATGCCGCTCGCCGGAAAGTTGCGCCCACAAGCGGTTCGTGCCAGCATTTGCGGCCCCAAAAACCGTTGGATCCGCTTGTACATAGACCCATGAGTGAAAAGGAGCACCCCATCCCGACGGAGATCCGCCTGCATCGCAAGTCACGGTTGCTGGAGGTGGCCTTTTCCGACGGGGAGCGGTTCCGCTTTCCCTGTGAATTCTTGCGCGTCCACTCCCGCGCCGCGGAAGAGGTGACCCGGGACAAGCCGGTGGTGGGCAAAGAGGACGTCAATATCGATGCCATCGAGCCGGTGGGCAACTACGCCATCCGCATCGTCTTCGACGACGGCCACGACACCACCGCCTTCTCCTGGGAGACCCTCTACGACCTGGGCGTCAACCAGGAGAAGTACTGGCAGGCGTACCTGGAGAAGGTGAAGGCCGCCGGCTACGAGCGCGAGAGCGACGCGCCGGGGCCCGCCGCCAGCGACGAGATGACGCTGAAGGTGCTCTACTTCAACTACCTGGTGAACAAGCTGGGCAGGCAGGAGGAGACGGTGAAGCTGCCGCGCAAGCTGGCGCCCGACGTGGCGTCCTTCCTGAAGGTGCTGGCGCGGCGCAAGCT
>CAYOJM010000028.1:0-22824 GCA_964404295.1 uncultured Sedimenticola sp.
CCCCCAGTCCAACCTCAAGCTCGCCTCCGGCTTCTGCCCGGTGGCGAAACTGCTGGAGGCCGGCGTCAACGTGGCCCTGGGCACCGACGGCGCCGCCAGCAACAACGACCTGGACATGCTGGCCGAGATGCAGACCGCCGCCCTCCTGGCCAAGGGCGTGGCCGGGGATCCCGCCACCCTGCCCGCGCCCCTGGCCCTGGAGGCGGCCACCCTCGGCGGCGCCCGCGCCCTCGGACTGGGCGAGGAGATCGGCTCACTGCTGCCGGGCAAGTGGGCGGACTTGGCGGCCATCGATCTGACCGCACCCGAGACCCGCCCCCTGTACGACCCCTTTTCCCAGATCGTCTATGCGGCGGGACGGGAGCAAGTGACCCATCTCTGGGTGGCGGGACGCGCGCTGATGCGGGATCGGCGGCTCCTCACCCTCGACGAGACGGCCGTTCTGAGCGAAGCCGAGCAGTGGCGGACACGCATCCGGCCCTGAACGCCCAGTCGCCCGCATCGCCCAGGGAAACCCCGATCCCCTCCGACGCCGGCCCTCGGGAGAAGAGGCGACCGAGCCCCCGGGGGCGCTTCTCCTGTTAGAATGGCCTGGATCCTGCACGCCCGAACCGCGAGCCCGACCCCATGAACCTGCACAACGCCGACCCCGCCGAGATCAGCAAGTTCGAGGAGCTCGCCTCGCGCTGGTGGGATCCTCACAGCGAGTTCCGCACCCTGCACGAGATCAATCCGCTGCGGCTCGAGTACATCGAGCGCCAAGCCGGCGGCCTGGCGGGCAAGCGGGTGGTGGATGTGGGCTGCGGCGGCGGCCTCCTGGCCGAAGCCATGGCGGCGAAAGGCGCGAAGGTGACCGGCATCGACCTCGGCGGCAGCAACCTGGAGGTGGCACGGCTCCATCTGCTGGAGAGCGGCCTGGAGGTGGACTATCGCCAGATCTCGGCCGAACGGCTCGCCGAGGAATCCCCCGGACACTACGATCTGGTCACCTGCCTGGAGATGCTGGAACACGTGCCCGATCCCGCCTCGGTGGTGCGTGCCTGCGCCGCGCTGGTCCGACCCGGCGGCACAGTGGTCTTCTCCACCATCAACCGCAACCCCAAGGCCTACCTGTTCGCCATCATCGGTGCCGAATACCTGCTCCACATGCTGCCCAAAGGCACTCACGACTACCGCCGCTTCATCCGCCCCTCCGAGCTGGGTCGCTGGGCGCGGGACGCCGGCCTCGACATAAAGGATCTGACCGGCCTCGTCTACAACCCCGTCACCCGCACCTATCGGCTGGATCCCGGCGACGTGGACGTGAATTACCTCATGGCCACGCGGCGAACCGACCCATGAATTCGGTCGGCGCGGTGCTGTTCGACCTGGACGGCACCCTGGCGGACACGGCGCCCGACCTGGCCCACGCCCTCAACGAAACCTTGCGCGCCCACGGTCGCGCGCCCCTCCCTTACGAAGTGATCCGTCCCCACGTTTCTCACGGCGGCGCGGCGCTCATCCGTCTGGGATTCGGCATCACGCCGGAGCAGGAGGGCTTCGAAGCGCGACGCCGACATCTGCTTCGGATTTACCAGCAAAACATCTGCCGCCGCACCCGGCTCTTTCCCGGCATGGCGGAGGTGTTGGAGATCCTGGCCCGGCACCGCATACCCTGGGGCATCGTCACCAATAAGCCGGGCTGGCTCACCGAACCGTTGATCCGACGGCTGTCCCTGCCCGCCCCCCCCGGCTGCGTGGTCAGCGGCGACACCTGTCCGGAGCGCAAGCCCCACCCCATGCCCCTGTTGCACGCCGCCCGGCGGCTGGGCGTGGACCCGAGACACTGTCTCTATGTGGGAGACGCCGAACGGGACATGGTCGCCGGGCGCGCCGCGGGCATGGCCACCGTCTGTGCCCTGTTCGGCTATCTGGCCGCGGAGGACAACCCCACCGACTGGCCCGTGGACCACCTCATCGAAACCCCCGAAGCCCTGTTGGGGCTGCTTTCCATCGAGGCGGTTCATTCCGGCGCCCGGTGTTGAGATAATCTTCGTCATTCCCGCCTTTCGGACAACCCCATGCAGGAGTATCGACCCGCCCCCGATCTGCTTCAGGAACGTGTCGTTCTGGTCACCGGCGCCGCCGACGGCATCGGCCGGGCGGCCGCCATGGCGTTCGCCCAGCACGGCGCCACCGTGGTGCTGCTGGACAAGGATCTGCCCGGCATGGAGCGGGTGTACGACGAGATCGAAGCCGCCGGCTGGCCCACACCGGCCATCTATCCCATGCACCTGGAAGGCTGCACGCCCCATGAATTCGACGAGCTCGCCCTGAAGCTGGAAGAGACCTTCGACCGCCTGGACGGCCTGCTGCACAACGCCGCGGCGCTCCCTTACCTCAGCCGCATCAAGGATTACGACGCCGAGGACTGGCACAAGGTGATGCAGGTCAATCTCAACGCCCCCTTCATGCTCACCCAGGTGCTGTTGCCCCTCCTGGAACGGGCGGAAGACGCTTCCATCGTCTTCACCTCGGATGCGGTGGGACGACGAGGCAAGGCCTATTGGGGGGCCTATGCGGCGAGCAAGTTCGGGCTCGAAGGGCTCATGCAGGTGTTGGCCGAGGAGCTGGAGAACAGCCCCATCCGCGTCAACAGCGTCGACCCCGGCCCCACCCGCACCGCCCTGCGCAAGCGCATCTTTCCCGGCGAAGACCCCCGGAAGGTCAAGCCGCCGGAGGCGCTCATGCCCCTCTATCTCTGGCTCATGGGCCCCGACAGCAAAGGCACCCACGGCCAGGCGCTCACCTACTCGGAATGATCACCGTCTTCCATCCCCTCGACAGCCTGGAGGCACACACCCTCAAGATCCGGCTCATCGGCGCCGGCATCGACGCCCGGGTGAGCGGAGACGACCTGCAAGGCGCCCTGGGGGGATTGCCCGCCCTGGGCACCTTGCGGATTCGGGTGCCCGAGGAACAGGCGGCGCGCGCCCGCGCCCTCCTCGACGCCTGGCATGCGGAGGGGCGGGACGTCGAACAGGATCGCCCATGAACCGGCCCGATCCCACGGCCGGCCTCGACGCCTTCGTGGTGGGCGGCTGGGTACGCGACCATCTGCTGGGCCTGGACCCCAAGGACCGCGACTGGGTGGTGGTGGGCGCCACCCCCGATGAGATGCGCCGTCGCGGCTTCCGCCAGGTGGGCCGGGATTTTCCGGTCTTTCTCCATCCCGAGACCGGCGAGGAGTACGCCTTGGCCCGCACCGAGCGCAAGACGGCGCCGGGCCACACCGGCTTCGAGGTGCACGCCGCCCCCGACGTGACCCTGGAGGAGGACTTGGCGCGCCGCGACTTCACCGTCAACGCCATGGCCATGACATCGGAGGGTGAGCTCATCGACCCCTTCAACGGCGCCGAGGACCTGAAACGGGGCGTCCTGCGCCACGTGGGGCCCGCGTTCGTGGAAGATCCCCTGCGGGTGCTGCGGCTGGCCCGCTTCGCCGCGCAGCTCGATTTCGAAGCGGCGCCCGAGACGGTGGCACTGGCCCGCGCCATGGTGCGCTCGGGAGAGCTCGACCACCTGACGCCGGAACGGGTCTGGCAAGAGTTGCAGCGCGCCATGGCCGCTCCGCGCCCGCGCCGCTTCGTGGAGGTGCTGCGCGAGACGGAGGCGTTGAAGGCGCTCTTCCCCGAGATCGACGCTCTGTTCGGCGTGCCTCAGCCGGAACGGCACCACCCCGAGATCGACACCGGAAGGCATCTGCTGCTCGCCCTGGACGCCGCCGCCCGCCTCACCGACGACCCACTGGTCCGCTTCGCCGTGCTCCTGCACGACCTGGGCAAAGGGGCCACTCCGCGCGAGCAGTGGCCCAGCCACCGGGGCCACGAAGCCCGGGGCGTGCCCCTGGTGGACCGGCTCTGCCGACGCTACCGGGCACCCCGGGCCTATCATCGGCTGGCACGGCTCACCACCCGCCACCACCTGCTGGTGCACCGCGCTCCGGAACTCCGGCCGGCCACCTTGCTGAAGTTGTTCGACGCGTTGGACGCCTTTCGGCGCCCTGAAACGTTCGAACGCTTCCTCCTCGCCTGCGAGGCCGATGCCCGCGGTCGCGAGGGGTTCGAGAACACCCCCTGCGCCGAGGTGGACTATCTGCGGCGGGCCTTTCAGGCAGTCGCCGCCCTCACCGCACGCGACCTGCCTCCGGGGCTCGAAGGCCCGGCGGTGGGCGAAGCCCTGCGCGACCTGCGCCGCCGCCGGTTGGCCCGGTTCAAACGGGAATGGTCCCGTCAAGCCGGATCGGCGTGAGCACCCCGCTTCGACCGCCGGCGGCGCCACCACGCTTTGTGCGCCTCCATCACCCCCAACAACACCAACGCCAGCGCGAGAAGCGTGGACCATTGTGCCAGGGTCACCGGCGCCACCCCCAGCACCTCCCGCAGACCCGGCGTGTACATGGCCGCCACGTGCACCCCCTGGGCCAGGATCACTCCGCCGAGAAGCAGACGGTTGCCGCCCAGCCCCTGACGGAACAAGGAACGGGTCTCGGACCTGCTGTTGAAGGCGTGCACGTTCTCGAACAGCACCATCAGCAGCAGGGTGGCGTTGCGCGCCGCCTCCAGGGTCCAGCCCGCCGCCAACAGCCCCTGGTAGAGTAGAAAAGCCGTGCCGCCGATGACCAACGCCGACAGCACCACCCGTTCCACCATGAGCCGGTCGAACACGGGCTCATCGGGCGGGCGCGGCGGGCGGCTCAGCTCATCGCCCTCCGCGGGCTCGAAGGCCAAGGCCACGTCCTGGATGCCGTTGGTCACCAGATTGAGCCACAACAGTTGTACCGCCACCAGAGGCAGCGGATGGCCGCTGAACAAGGCCAGCACGAAGAGCACCAACTCGGCGGCACCGGTGGAGATCAAGAGAAAGATCACCTTGCGCACGTTGGCGTAAGCGATGCGCCCCTCCTCCACCCCAGCGACGATGGAAGCGAAGTTGTCGTCGGCGATGACCAGATCGGCGCTCTGGCGCGCCACCTCGGTCCCGCTGCGCCCCATGGCCACCCCCACCTGAGCGGCCCGCAGGGCCGGGGCGTCATTGGCGCCATCCCCGCTCACCGCGACGAAATGGCCCAACCTCTGGAGGGCGCGGACGATCTCCAGCTTCTGCGCCGGCTCCACCCGGGCGAAGATGCGCGCCCGGCGCACCCGCCGATCGAACGCCTCCGTGCCGGCCAGATCCTTCAACTCCCGTCCGGTGACCAGCGCCTGTTCGTCACGCGCCAGCCCCAGCTCACGACCGATGGCCAAAGCGGTGACCGGATGATCACCGGTGACCATGGCCACCTCGATCCCCGCCCGGCGACAAGCGGCGACGGCGCCCTTGGCCTCGGGACGCAGGGGATCGATCATCCCAACCAACCCCAGGAAGACCAGGTCGCGCAGCTGTTGCGGACCGAGGAGACCCCCGGCCTCGGGCGTCACCGGTCCTTCCGCCAAGGCCAGGACCCGAAAACCGGCGCGGGCCATCTCCGCCGCCGCCTCTTCCACCGCCTTGCGGTCGAGCGGGCGGTCTCCTTCCAGCGACGCCATACGAGCACACATGGGGAGCAACCGTTCCACGGCACCCTTGACGAAGGCGTGGGGCCGGCCCGCCACCTCGTTGAACGAAGCGGAGAAGAGCCGCTCCGACTCGAAAGGGATCTCCGCCAACTGGGGATGGGTGTTGAGCGCCTCTTGGCGGGTGACGCCGGCCTTGTGCGCCATCACCAACAAGGCCACGTCCACCGGATCGCCGTGGCTCACCCATTGGCCGTCACGCAGGCCGAGAAACCCCTCGTTGGCCAACACCGCGGCGCGGGCGAGCCGCTCGAGCAGCACCCGCTCCCCCGGCTCCGGTTCGCCCGAAGGGGTATGCACCGCCCCCTCCGGTACGCGACCGCGCCCACTCACCTCCCAGGCGGGCAGGCCAGGAAAGCGGATCCGCCGCACCGTCAGCTCGTTGAGGGTGAGGGTGCCGGTCTTGTCGGTGGCGATGAAGGTGCACGAACCCAACGCCTCCACCGCCACCAGCCGGCGGACGATGACGTTGCGCCGCGCCATGCGCCGCATACCGATGGCCAGCGCCACGGTGAGGGCCACCGGCAACCCCTCGGGAATGACGGAAACCGCCAGCGCCACCGCCATCAAGAAGACGGCGCTCAGGGCCATCCCACGGGCCAGGGCCACCGCCGCCATCACGGCCGCCGCCACCGCCACCAGGGCCGCCACCCGGCGGGTGAAAGTCTCCATCCGGGTCACCAGGGGCGCCTGACCCAAAGGCTCTTCCACCACCCCCGCCGCGATCCGGCCCAATTCGGTGTCACGGCCGGTGGCCACCACAACCCCTTCACCCCGCCCGCGAACCACCAAGGTGCCGGCAAACGCCATGTTGTGGCGTTCGGCGAGCGGCGTATCGGGCGACAGCACCCCTTCCGCCGCTTTGGCCACCGCAAGAGACTCCCCAGTGAGCAGGGATTCGTCCACTTCCAGGTCCTGAGCCGAGAGCAAACGGAGGTCGGCCGGCACCCGGTCGCCGCTCTCCAGCAGCACCAGATCGCCTGGAACCAGGGTCTCGGCATCCACTTCCCAGGCCTCGCCCTCGCGCACCACCCGGCTGCGCACCCGCACCAGGGCGTCCAATGCCTGGGCCGCCCGCTGGGCCGAGTATTCCTGGAAGGTGCCGATGAGCGCATTGATGGCCAACACCGCGCCGATGAACAGCGCATCGGAATGGTGTCCGATGGCCAGAGACAGCACCGCCGCCGCCAACAAGACGTAGATGAGGGGGTTGGCGAACTGCCGCAGGAAAAGGCGTGTCACCCCGGGCGGCCGAGGCCGGGGAAGCCGGTTGGGGCCGATCTCGGCAAGACGCGCTTCGGCCTCCGCCCGGCTCAATCCGTGGCGAGAGCCGCCCAGGCGTTGCAGCAGGAATTCGGCTTCGAGTGCGTGTGGGGGATGGGGCAGTTTCACCGGGCTCATTCCGCCTCCTTCACCGTCAGCCTGTAAATGGTGCCTTCCAGATCCAGAAGGTAGAGCCGTCCGGCTTCGTCCTCGCCGAAGCTGCTCGGATGGAGGCCGGTGCGGCGCCACAACCGCCGGCGCCAGACGCCGTCTTCCGGCCAGGCGTACCAGAGGGCGCCGGAACAGAAGTCGGCGAAGAAATAGAGGCCATTGAGGGCCTGTTCCGGCCCCCGGTGGCGGTAGCCGCCGATGACCGAGCAGTGGCCGCCGTCGTGGCCGTATTCGATCACCGGATCGACATGAAGCGTGCCGTCACAGCGGTCGCGGTCATAGACATGGGCGCCTTCCCGGCAGCTCCAGCCGTAGAAGCGACCGCCGCCACTGCCGGCCGGCTCGAAGTTCACCTCCTCCCAGCGATCCTGGCCCACGTCGGCGATGAACAGGTCGCCCGTCCCACGGTCGAAGCTCCAACGCCAGGGGTTGCGCAGCCCCCACGCCCAGATCTCGTCACAGCGCCCATCGGCGCCGCGGTATGGATTGTCCGGCGGCACCGCATACCGGGACGGTCCGCCGCACGACTCGTCGCCGGCACCAGGCGTGCCGCCCACGTCGATGCGCACCAGAGCGCCGAGAAGATTGGTCCGGTCGCGGGCGTTGTCCTCGGGATCGCCCGCAGCGCCCCCGTCCCCAAGGCCTAGGTAGAGGTGGCCGTCCGGCCCGAAATGGAGATCGCCCCCGTTGTGGTTGCCCCAGGGCTGTGCCACTTCCAGCAGCACCTCTTCGCTGTCCGCATCGGCCTTGTCACCCCCCTCCGGCGAAACCTCGAACCGCGACAGGCGCCCGTAGAGGCTACGGCCGCGCCTGTGGGTGTAATAGACGTAAAACCGGCGGTCGCTGGCGAACCGTGGAGAAAAGGCCAGCCCCAGCAACCCTTTCTCTCCACCGGCTTCCACCCGGTTCCGGATGTCCAGAAAAGGGCGGGGGCGCAGCCGCCCCGCCACCACCAGATGAACGAGGCCCCGCTGGTCCGCCACGAACAGCCGCCCGGTGCCGTCGCCGGCATGGCGTAGGGCCACCGGCCTCGCCCCATCGGGAAGAACGACATAAGGCACCAGTACCAGCTCCGGCCGCGGCGCCCCTTGCGCCGCCGCGACGGCCGTCGCCACCAGGACCCAGACTCCGAGCAGCATGCGCATTTCCGCCCGCCCCTTGCAGCCGTTGTGTGTTGGAGTATGCTCTAAAACGACGGGAGCGGAAATGCGACATTCACCACCGCGACCCGTAACACCAAAGGGGGAGTCAGAAAGATGGACGACGCCCTTCAGCGCCTGTTGCAGGCGGAGCTGAAGGCCGAGGAGCTGGTACGCGAGGCTCTGGAAGCGCGCGAGCGCATCACTCGCGAAGCGCTGGAGGAGGCCCGACTCGCCGAAGCGCGGCTGGAGGCTCGGCTACCTGCCATCGAAGCGTCCTTCATGGACAAGGCGCGCCAACGGGCCGAACAGAGCCGGGCCGAATTGGAGCTGCGCTTCGAAGAACGGGCACGCCAGTTGCGCGCCATGGCCGAAGAAGCGCGGGACGAGGCGGTGCGCGCCGCCATCACCTACCTGTTGGATCCCGAGAGCCGTTGATCATGGGGACGTCGGGCGGCAGTTTCCTCGACACCCGGGTTTCACTCTTCGCCGAACGTCTCCTGCGCCGTCCCCGCCGGGAAGCTCTGCTCTCCGCCACGGACCGTGAGGCTTTGGCCCCCCTGTTGCGCGAAGCAGGCCTGGAGCGCCTTCTCACTCTCCCTTCGAACCCCATGGCACTGGAACAGGGGTTGGCTTCGGTGCTGGTGGAGGAGACCCTGCGCCTGACCCACGGCACCGACCACCGCGGCGCTGCATTCTTGCGGCTGTGGACGCGGCGTCTGGAACTGGTCAATCTGAAGATCATCCTGCGCTCGCGCCTCCTGGGGCGGGCAGGATCCGAAGTGGTCGAGACGCTGCTCGACCTGGGTCCGCTCACCAGCCTCCCCTTGCATGCGCTCACCGCCACAGACAGTCCGGAAGAGCTGCTGCGTCGCCTGGAAGACTCACCCTATTCGGAGATGGCGCGTCAAGCGCGCAAGGTGTACGAGAGCGAAGGGCGCCTGTTCGATGCGGAGGCCATCCTGGACAGCCACTATCTGCAGCGTCTGGTGCACCAGGCGCGCGCCTTGCCGGGACGGGACGGCGACCGGGTGCGGGCGCTGCTCGGCGCCTGGCTGGACCTGGTGAATCTGGTCTCCCTGCTGCGTTACCGGCTGACCTACCGGCTGGAAGCGCCGCACGCCTACTTCCTGCTGGCCCCGGGCGGCCGCCTGCTGTCGCCCTCCGTGCTCCAAGAGCTGGCCGCGCAGGACGGGCTCGAAGCGGTCCTCGCCCGGCTTCCCCATCCCTTGGCCGCGAAGCTGGATGGAGCACCCGACATCGACACCGTGGAACAACGGCTCATCGCCGGCGTGCGTACCGCCGCGCGCCGGGTGTTGCGCCGGCGCAATCCCCCCCTGGCTCGTGCCTTCGCCTGGCTCTATCTGCGGGAACAGCAGTTGCGCCTGGTCCACACCGTGCTCAAGGGCCATCTCCTCCACCTGGACCCTGCCTTGATCCGTTTTTGTGCCGAACCACTGGCCGAAGGACACGACCTTGGAGGGGAGCGCCCATGATGACACCGGTGCCCATGCGACGGATGGAGATCGCCCTGCTCACCGACGATCTGGCGCAAGCAGGACTGGTACTCGCCCGCACCGGCGTCTTCGCCCCCGCTCCGGACCGGGACGCCGGCGACCGCCTGCCCGAACGGCCTTTGCCAGAGTATCGCACCCTGTGGGAACGGGCGCTCACCCGCTACCGCAAAGTGGCCGACTTCCTCGGCTTCGAGCCTGAGCGGCGGACCCCGCCCGATAGCGCACCCACGCACGACGCGCTGGAGGAGATCGACCGTTGGCTGAAAGGGTTATGGCACCACTGCTCCGCCTGCGAAGAGAATCGTCGCAAGGCACATGAATCCCTGCGCGAAGTGCGCCAGCTGCAACAGCTCTTGCGCGACTACCGCCAGTTGGACCTGGACCTGGGGCTGTTGCAGCGGGATTCCCGTTTCCTCGCGGTGCGGCTGGGCAGCATCCCGCGTGCCAGCCTGGGACGCTTCCGTGACGCCGCCGCCCTGGCCGGATTCGTCGTCACTGCATTCGCCCGCCGCCAGGATCGCGCTCAGGTGGTGGTGGCCGGCCTCAAGGAACGGAGCGCCCGCCTGGAAACCTTGCTCAAGGCCGCCGATTTCCACGAATTCTCCCTGCCGCCCGAATTCTCCGACCATCCGGCCCGAGTGGAGCAGGAGCTGGCCGCCCGCGAACGCCGTCTGCGTCGCCAACTGACCCACCTGGAACGCGAGACTCGGCGCCAACTGGAGCAACACCGTCCGCGGTTACAACAGGCGTGGGCGCAGCTTCGAGCCGCCTCGGCCGTCGCGCAATTGGGCTCGGCCGCAGCCGGTCGCGGCGGGTTGACCCGCATCACGGGATGGGTTCCCGCCGACGAAGCGTCACGAGTGGAAGCAGCACTGCAGCGTGCCCTGCCCCGCCCGGTGGTGGTTCAAACCTCGGAGCCCGATCCCCGGCGCTCCGCCGAAGTGCCCTCTTGCCTCCGCCATCCGCCATGGCTGCGCCCTTTCGCCGCCCTGGTACGCAACTACGGCATCCCCAGGTACCGAGAGGTGGACCCCACCTGGTTCCTGACCGTGGGATTCGCCGTCATGTTCGGCATGATGTTCGGCGACATCGGCCACGGCGCTCTGTTCATTCTCGCCGGTGGGCTTTTGGGCCGGCGTCTGCCCCAGGCCCGCCCCCTGTTCGTGCTGGCCGGCGCGGCCGCTATGGTGTTCGGCCTGCTCTATGGCTCGGTATTCGGCTATGAACACCTCATTCCCCCTTTGTGGATGTCCCCCCTGGAAGATCCGGTGCGCATGCTCCAGGTGGCCTTCGGGTGGGGAGTGCTCTTCATCGTGTTCGCCACGGTGCTGCGCATCCGCAACGATCTCGTGGAAGGGCGGTTCGGCGACGCCCTGTTCGAGAGCCATGGGCTGTCCGGCCTGATTCTCTATCTGGCCCTGCTCGGCGTCGGCTGGCGCCTGGCCTCGGGTGACACTCCCGGCCTCGCGCTCTGGACCGCCCTGGCCCTGCCCACAGCGGCGATTCTGGTTTGGAAATGGGCGCGCCACACCGCGCCGCCGGGCGAACGGCTGCTGGTGGTGCTCATCGAAGGTTTCGAAACCTTCATGAACTACATCTCCAACACCCTCTCCTTCCTTCGGGTGGCGGCCTTCGGCCTCAACCATGTGGCGCTGGCACTGGCGGTCTTCGCCCTGGCGGGGATGATGGAGACCACGGGCCACTGGCTCACGGTGGTCCTGGGCAACCTGTTCATCATGGTGCTCGAAGGGGCCATCGTGGCCATCCAAGTGCTCCGCCTGGAATACTACGAAGGCTTCTCACGTTTCTTCCGCGGCGACGGCCGTCCCTTCCGGCCGCTGACGCTCTCTCTGACCGGCGCCGGGGAGGGCTGAGCCGTGTTTCCCATCCCGACAACCCCATCCCACTTCCGAAGAGGAACCGAACCATGTACTGGATGATCGCCCTGTTGAGTTTCGCCCTGCTGGCCCTGGTCGCCACCGGCGTCTGGCTGGAGCTGAACCCGCCGCGACCGGAGCGGGCCACCGTTCGCCGCTGGAAAGGGGTGGTGGGCGGCAACCTGCTGCTGTTCGTCGGAGCCCAGGTCGGCCTGCTGATACTCGGCATGCAGGAGGCGCTGGCCGAGCCCGCGGCGTCAGGTGGTGGCGAGGTGAGCCTGGGTTTGGGCCTCTCGCTCATCGGCATCGGCATTCCCACCGCTCTGGCCACCATCGGTGCCGGCATCGCCGTAGGCCCGGTGGGGGCCGCCTCTCTGGCGGTGATCTCGGAAAAACCGGAACTCTTCGGTCGCACCCTCATCTACCTGGGGCTGGCCGAAGGCATCGCCATCTACGGACTGGTGGTCACCATCCTCATGCTGGGCAGGATCTGATGGACACCGCAAGCCCAACTTCCACCCGCCTCATCATGATGGGAGACGCCGCCCTGTGCGCCGGCTTCGATCTGGTGGGCTTCGAAACCTACCCCGGGGCGGACGAAAAGATCTTGGAGCAGGTCCTTCGTTCTGTGCTCGACGCCGGCCAGACCGCGTTGGTGTTGCTCGAACCACGCTTGGCGCGTTGTGACTGTCCGGTGCTCAAACGGCTGCGCCGTCAGGGCGGCCGGGTGGTGATCACCGAAATCCCGCCCCTGCATGCGCCGGACGACTATCGACCTCAGGTGGAGAGTCTGGTCCAGTCGGTACTAGGTCGGAGTGCGTTGGAATGAACGTCGATCGGCAACAGGTGGTGGATGCGTTGGAGCAGGCTCTCCTCGAACGGGCGAGCAAGCTCGCCGACGAATACGTGGCGCGCGCGGAACGGGCGAGACGCCATCTGCTGGACGAGGCCCAAGAGAAGCTCCATCTGCGCGAACAGCAAGCCACCATGCGCGCCCAGGCGGAGGCGGAACGGTACTACCGACGCCAGGTCCAGGCGAGCGAACTGGAGCTGGTACGCCGACTCGATCGACTACGCTGGACACTGGTCCAGGATGTGCTGGAGGGCGTGCGCAACGGCCTCCGGGCGTACACCGAGAAACCGGAATACGAAACCACTTTCACCGCCCTGTTGCATCAGGCGGCCGGCGCCATCGAGCGCGAAGAGCTGGTGGCAGAGGCGAATCAGGCCGACATCGAACGTTTCGGCGCCCGCTGGGAGACGCTGGCAGCCGGCGTCGAGGGCAAGCGCATCCGGCTGGCCCCCCATCCCATAGACTGCAGCGGAGGCGTACGGGTACGAGATCCCGACGACCGCATCCGCGTGGACAACACGTTCGAGGGGCGCCTGGATCGGTTGCAAGAGGGCCTGCTGCAGGTGGTGACCGAGCGGCTGTTCGCTGCAGAAATCAGCCGAAGAGGGCTTCTGGGTGACTAGGGAAGGACGGATCATCGATGTGAACGGCCCACTGATTCAGGCGCTGCTACCCGGGGTGGCGGACGGCGAACAGGTGCGCGTGGGCCGCCTCGACCTCACCGGCGAAGTCATCGGTTTGGAGGGGGAGAAAGCCTTGGTCCAGGTGTACGAGGAGACCACGATGCTGCGCCCCGGAGACCCGGTGGTGCCTCTGGGCCATCCCTTTTCCGTGGAGCTGGGTCCCGGCCTGCTGGGCGCCATCTTCGATGGCATCCAGCGCCCCTTGAACGCCTTGCTGGAAGCTGGGGAGCGCATTCCGCGCGGCTTGGCGGTGCCGGCGCTGGATCGCGAACGGCGCTGGAACTTCACCCCCGAAGAAGGTCTGGCCGCAGGCGAAGAAGTCCATGGCGGGACGATCTTGGGCCGGGTTCGAGAGACCGAATCGGTGGAGCATCGCATCCTGGTGCCCCCGGAAGTGCAGGGCGAGCTGCTGGAATTGGCCCCCGCCGGAGAGTACCGCCTGGACGACCCCATCGCCCGCATTCGCGAACCGCTGGGTCGGCTGCGCGAGCTCCACCTCTACCACCGCTGGCCGGTGCGTCGCCCCCGGCCATATCGTCGCCGCGACGACGCCGTGATTCCGCTGCTCACCGGCCAGCGCATCCTGGACACCTTCTTCCCCCTGCTCAAGGGCGGCAAAGGGGCCATTCCCGGTCCCTTCGGCGCCGGCAAGACCATGCTCCAGCAACAGATCGCCCGCTGGGCCGACGCCGACGTGGTGATCTATGTGGGCTGCGGCGAACGCGGCAACGAGCTGGTGGACATCTTGGAGTCCTTCCCCAAGCTCACAGACCCCCACAGCGGCCGTTCGCTCATGGAGCGTACGCTGCTGGTGGCCAACACATCCAACATGCCGGTGGTGGCGCGCGAAGCCTCCATTTACGTGGGCGTGACACTGGCCGAATACTACCGGGACCAGGGTTACGACGTGGTGATGGTGGCTGACTCCACCAGCCGTTGGGCCGAGGCGCTGCGGGAGGTGGCCGGACGCCTGGGCCAGATGCCGGTGGAGGAGGGCTATCCCGCCTACCTGGGCTCGCGCCTGGCCGCCTTTTACGAACGCGCAGGAAGGGTGCACACCCTGTGCGGCGGAACCGGCTCGGTGACCCTCATCGGTGCCGTCTCGCCGCCCGGCGGCGACTTCTCCGAACCTGTGACCAACCATACCAAGGACATCATCGAAACCTTCTGGGCCCTATCCAAACCCCTGGCCGACGCCCGCCACTATCCCGCCGTCTCCTGGAGCGAGAGCTTCTCCGGCGCGGTGGAACGGGCGGCTCGATGGTGGCACGAAAAGGTGGACGGCCGTTGGGCGGAACGCCGCGCCCAAGCTCTTGCGCTGCTCTCGCAGGCCGAAGAGCTCTCCCGCATCGTCAACCTGGTGGGAGCAGAGGCCCTTTCGCCCGCCCAGCGATGGACGGTGGAGATGGCCGGCGTATTGCGCGAAGGGCTGCTGCAACAGAGCGCCCTGGACGAAGTGGACAGTTATTGCCCACCACGCAAACAGTTTCTACTCATGGATCTGATGTTGCAGGTCCACGACCTGGGGCTGGAACTGATCCGTCGGGGCGTGCCCTTCTCTGAGCTGGCGGCGTTGCCTCTGATGAGCCGGTTGCGGCGCCTCAAAGGGCAGTACGGCGCCGAACAGCTGAACGAACTGGCGGCCTTGGCGGATGCTTTCCGGGAAGAGCTGCAACGACTGGGCGAGAACTATCGGGAGTCGACCGCATGAGAGAAAAAGAGTACCGGTGCGCCTCCGCCGCCCACAACGGTCTCCTCTTCATGGAGGGGGTGCCGGGCGTCGCTTTCGGCGACCGGGTGCTGGTGCGGGACCATCGAGGCCGACGCCGTAATGGCCAGGTCATCCTCGCCTCCGAACGGACGGTGATGGTGCAGGTGTTCGAAGGCACCTCGGATCTGGATCTGGAGCACACATGGGTCCGTTTCCTTGAAGAGCCGCTGAAGATGCCGCTTTCACCCGAACTTCTGGGGCGGATCTTCAACGGCCTGGGCGAGCCACTCGACGACCGCCCGCCTTTGGTGTCCCGACTCGCCCGCGACGTCAATGGGCAACCTGTCAATCCGGCGGCGCGCGCCTATCCGCGGGAGTTCATCCAGACCGGCATCTCCGCCATCGACGGCCTCAACTCTCTGGTGCGGGGACAAAAACTTCCCATATTTTCGGGTTCCGGGCTTCCCCACAACAAGCTGGTGGCGCAAATCGTCCGCCAGTCCAAGCTGCTGGGCGAAGAGTCCCGCTTCGTGGTGGTGTTCGCCGCCATGGGGGTTTCTTACGCCGACGCCCGCTTCTTCCGCGAGGATTTCGAATCCAACGGCGTGCTGGGCAACGTGGTCATGTTCATCAACCTGGCGGACGATCCGCCCATCGAACGGCTGCTGTTGCCGCGCACCGCCCTCACCGTGGCCGAATATCTGGCCTTCGATCTGGACTTGCATGTGCTGGTCGTCCTCACCGACATGACCTATTACGCCGAGGCCTTGCGTGAAGTGGCCACCGCCAAGGGGGACGTGCCCACACGCAAGGGTTATCCCGGTTACCTCTACTCCGACATGGCGGAGCTGTACGAGCGGGCCGGGCGCATCCGCAACCGCCACGGGTCGGTGACCTTGATCCCGGTGGTGACCATGCCTGCAGACGACATCACCCACCCCATTCCCGACCTCACCGGCTACATCACCGAAGGACAGATCGTCCTCTCACGCGAATTACACAACCAAGGCATCTATCCGCCGGTCAACATCCCCCCTTCGCTGTCGCGGCTGATGAAGGACGGCATCGGCCGAGACGACACCCGCGAAGACCACCCGCGAGTGGCTGCCCAGCTCTACGCCGCTTATGCGCGGGCTCTGGAGGTGCGCAACCTAGCCTCCATCATCGGCGCCGAAGAACTGCCCGATCTGGACCGCCGCTTTCTCGAATTCGCCGACGGCTTCGAACGCCGTTTTCTCGCTCAGGGAGAGGACGAAGACCGCTCCGTGATCGAAACCCTCAATCTGGCCTGGGAGCTCCTTTCCGGCCTGCCGGCCGAGGTCCTCACTAGGGTCACCGAAGCGGATCTGGCACGCTATCACGCCTGGGACGGCCGCGACCGGGAGACGGCATGAGAATCAACGTCCCGCCAACCCGCAACGCCCTGTTGCAGCTCCAAGCCCAGCTCGCCTTCTTACGCTCGGGACACGATCTTTTGGAACGCAAGCGGGAGCTGCTCACCCGGATGGTCCGCGGCCAGTTGGCGCAGTACCGAACACTCCGCGGCGAAGCGGCCAGGCAGGTGAAAGCGGCCTACCGCTGGCTGGCGGTGACCCACATGCGAATGGGCGCACGCATGCTCCAACAGGCGGCGCTGGGGATGAGCCCCGCCCTGGAAGTGAAGATCCTGCCCCGCAGCAATCTCGGCGTGGAATACCCCTCGGTGCGCGTGAGCCCCTTGCCCCTGCAGCCGGTAAGCCTCATGTGGAGCGATTCCAGCTTTGACCGCGCCCGCCGGCACCTCACCGAAATGGCAGCCCTGCTGGCGCGTTTGGGCGAGGCCGAGATCGCTCTGCGGCGCATGCTGCACGAGCAACGCAAGACCCAGAAACGGGTCAACGCCCTCAAATACAACATCATCCCCCGCTACGAAGAGAGCATCCGTTTCATCGAAGAAGCCCTGGCCGAAGAGGAGCGCAACACCCTGTTCCAGGTCCGTCGGCTGATGGAACGAGAGGAAGCCGGAGAGCGAGACGCGTGATCCCGCCGCCCTTCCTCAATCCTCTCTCCCACCAGGTGTGGGCGGAGAAGTACCGGGGACCCGACGATACCTCTCTCGAAGCCACCTGGGCGCGGGTGGCCGCAGCGGTCGCCTCGGTGGAAGGACGACAGGCGCCCTATTGGCGCAAGCGCTATCTCGACCTGCTGGCCGATTTCCGCTTCCTTCCCGGGGGACGAATCCTGGCCGGAGCAGGCGTGTCACGTCGGGTCACCCTGTTCAACTGTTTCGTCGGGCGGCGCCTGAAGGACGGCTTGGCGCCCATTTTCGATGCATTGAAAGAAGCGGCGCTCACCATGCAACAAGGGGGCGGCGTGGGTTTCGACTTCTCTCCCTTGCGTCCCGCGGGCACCCCCGAAAGAAGCAACGGCGCCCTCGCCTCGGGACCGGTCGCCTTCCTGAAGCTGTGGGACGCCATGTGCGCCACTCTGCTCACCACGGGCAACCGGCGTGGCGCCATGATGGGCACCTTGCGATGCGACCATCCCGACATCGAGGCCTTCATCGAAGCCAAGTCCACACCAGGCGCCCTCCCCTGCTTCAACCTCTCGGTGCAGATCACCGACGCCTTCATGGAAGCGGTCGCCGGAGACGCCGAATGGTCCCTCTGCTTCCCCCTCGAGGCCCTGCCCGGACACGTCGGCCCCGTGTTCCACTGCGCCTGGGGCAGCGCCCGCAGGCCGGTGGCTTGCGGTGAAACGGGCCGCGTTCGGGCGCGCGTGCTGTGGGAACGGATGCTGCGCGCCGCCTACGACCATGGCGAACCGGGCGTGCTCTTCGTGGACACCATCGACCGTTGGAACAACCTCGCCTACCGGGAACGCATCACCACCACCAACCCCTGTGGCGAGGTCCCCCTGCCGCCCCACGGCGCTTGCGATCTGGGATCGCTCAATCTCACCGCTTTCATGATCACCCCCTTCGAGCCCGCCGCCCGCCTGGACCACGCCGCCTTGGAGGAGGCCGCCCGCATCGCGGTGCGCTTTCTCGACGCGGTCATCGACCTCTCCCGCTTTCCCCTGCCGGCCCAGCGGCGCCAAGCCCGAGGCAGCCGACGCATCGGGCTGGGCGTCACCGGCCTGGCCGACGCTCTGATACTCCGCGGTCTTCGCTACGACCGCCCGGAGGGGGTGGAACGGGCGGCCTCATGGATGCGCACGTTGCGCGACGCCGCCTACGCCGCCTCCGTGGAACTGGCCCGGGAGAAAGGGCCCTTTCCCTGGCTGGAGCGCACTGCCCACCTGGAGCGGCCCTTCGTCCAGAACCTGCCGGAACGGCTGCGTCGCGCCATCGCCCGCCACGGCATCCGCAACAGCCACCTCCTGGCCGTCGCCCCCACCGGCACCATCAGCCTGCTCGCCAACAACCTCAGCAGCGGCATCGAGCCTCTTTTCGCCCTGCGCCAGAAACGCCGGGTGCGCCGGGCCGATGGCGGATGGGAGACGTTCGAGCTCGACGCCTGGTCTTTTCACCAATGGCGCGTCCGCCACCCCCGCCGACCACCGCCGGAGACTTTCATCACCGTGGACCACCTCACCCCGGAAGACCACCTGCGCATGCAGGCGGCGCTACAACCCTATGTGGACAACGCCATCTCCAAAACCGTGAACGTCCCCGCCGACTACCCGTTCGAAGCCTTCCGCACCCTGTACGAACGGGCCTGGCGGCTCGGCCTCAAGGGGTGCACCACCTTCCGCCCCAACCCGATCACCGGCACCGTGCTGGAACCGGTCGTCGAGCATGGCTGCTGCCCCCCGCAAAACCGTCCGAAGTCGGGAGACGGGCTATAATCTCGCCCACCCAGATCACCTTCACGCGGAGAAACCGATGAAGAAGACCACCCTATTCCTGGCCGTGCCCCTGGCTGCACTGCTCGTGCTCTCCGGATGTGGCGGCGGCGGTGCCGATGTCAGATCCACCGTGACCACCACCACCATGGGGCAGGAACTCCAGGATCTGGAAGAGAGCTACAAGAAAGGGCTGCTCACCGAAGACGAATACAAAAAGGCCCGTAAGGCCATCCTCAAACGGTATCAATAACCGACAAAGGGGCCGCTCGGCCCCTTCATCACGCCAACTCGACGCCGCTCTATTTCACCTTCACCGCTTTCTCCCCTTCGCCGTCGACCTTGGGCAACACCAGGTGGAGCACCCCGTTCTTGAGCTTGGCTTTGGCCCTCTTTGCGTCCACCGCCGCAGGCAGCGACAACGTACGAACGAAGCTGCTGCTGACGATCTCGCGCTGGACGTAGTCTTTTTCCTTGGTCTTCTTCTCTTTGCGGGTGCGGCCACGCAGGGTAATGGCGCGGTCGGTGACCTTTACTTCCAGATCCTCCTTCTTCATGCCGGGAACCTCCGCCCGGACCACCAATTTGCGCCCTTTGTCCAGTATGTCCACCCGAGGCGCCGCCGGTGCCTCCGGAAACTCCCATGCCGGCGCCAGCCCCCAGTTTCGGATCATCTCGTCGAAACGCCGCTCGAGATCGGCCATCTGCCGTTCCAGCGCCGTGAGCGCCTTGCTCTCCGTGCTCACCAGTGCCTTGTCCCGCTTCTTGCCTTTGCCCTTCTTCGCCATTTGAATACCTCCCGGGAATCATTTGAATGACAGGCGGCCCCATGCCGCTCATCGTTTTCAGAATGCGGCATGGGCTGGGAATTTCAACTGACGGGGATCAAAGGCGGGGCGATCGCCCAGGCGCGGCGGGCAATCCCAGGGCCATCCAGACGACGGCACGCTGGTCCTGCAACCGCCGCTCGACATAGGCGGCGCGCCCGCCGAAGTCCGTGGCCCGAATCTGGGCGTCGAGGATCTCCAGAAGATCGGCCCGCCGGGCACTGTAACGAGCCCGCAGCCGGTTGGTTTCGCGCTTGGCCTCGGCCAGCGCGGTCTGCAGCTTTTGCCTTTGCACCTGAAGCCGGCCAATGCCGTAGAGCAAGCTCCGGACCTGGCGCAAAACGCCTTGCAACCGACCAGCAAAAGCGAGCACCGCCTCCCGCTGCGGCCCCTCGGCATCCAAACCCAGGCGTGCAGCGAGGTCGACCGGCTCCAATCGCGCCAGGCGGGCCAAGTCCCGGCTCACCCCTTCTCCCCGCGCAACCAAGGTCAGATCCGGCCAGGCGGGTTCCAGCCCCATGTCGGTCAAGGGCTCCAACGCCGCAGCCAGATCGGCACGGTGGGCCAGCGTGGCCAACTTCACTCCGGCGGGCAGCGCACTGACGGCGGTACCGTCCCTAGGGGCACCCTTCCGGCCGGTGAGGCGCATCAGGGCGCGCGCGGCCTGGGCCTCGGCTTTCTGCAACTGTTTCAACCGGCTCTCGGCGCGCGCCAGCTCCTTGCGCGCGGCCAGTACCCGTTCCCGCCCGCGCCCCTCCAACCGGCTTGCGGTGCGGTGGCGGTCCACGACCTGTCGGCGCAGCGCCACCTCGGCCGCCACCGCTTCGCGCAACCGCCGGATCCCCTGATGGTGAAACCAAGCGCGCGCCGCTTGCACCGCCAAAGAGAGCCGCGCCCGCTCCATCTCCAATGCCACCTCGGCCGCCGTCAGCGGCGCACCCGCATTCAACCGTTCCTGTAACCGCCGCCAGAGAAATTTCTCCTCCTCTCCGAGCAGCACGCCGCCGGCACGGCGATAGCCATAGAGCTCGGAGAGCACGGCCCGGGCCTGGCGGCTTGCGGACTGGGCCGACGTCAACCGGGCGTAAGCCTTCTCCAGTGAATCCGTGGCCGCGGCCCGCAGGACGGCTCGACGAAGCGCCTCGCCGCGCAGTTGCGCCACGAAAGCGTCCACCGCCGACGTGCCCGCGCTCGCCTGCCAATGCGCTTCCAGAGGCAGCCGCTCGGGCTCGGCCACGGGGGACGGGGCGGGAACTTCACGCTCCTGCGTGGTCTGGCAACCGGCCGTGAACAGCAGGACCAGCAGGACGAAAGGCAGGCGCCTGGTCAATGGACCGCCTCCTATGCGGTGGATGTCGGATTCAGGAGGCGTCGATGGGCAGAGCGCAGACGTCAGCAACCCGCTCCAGGGCCGCCCGGTCCAGAAGACGCACCCGGCTGCCTTTGATTTCGACCACCTCCCGGGACTTCAGATTCTTGATTATGCGGGAAAAGGTTTCCGGTTTCACCGACAGGCGCGAGGCAATGACGTGTTTTGGGACATCCAGCTCAAATTCCTCGGCGTCGTCGGGCGCGCGGGAAAGAAGAAACGCCGCCACCCGGCAGGTGGCGCTGTGCAAGGAGAGGTCGTCGATCTCGCGGATGAGGGCGCGCAGCCGGTAGCTCATGTCTCCCAGCAAGGCCAGACACAGATCCACCGAATTTCGCAGCAACCCCATGTAATGACCGGCATCGATGCCCAGCACCGAGGCCGGCCCCAGCGCCTGGCAACAGACGGGATACCTGGGCGCGTTGAGAAACATGAGGGCTTCGGCGAAGGTCTGGCCGGCGCCCACCAGCTCGATGACCTTCTCGTTGCCGTCGGGAGCCAGGCGAAAGAGTTTCACCCGTCCCTCCAACACCAGATAGAACCGGTTGGCGGTGTCGCCCTGCTGGAAAAGCTGCTGGCCGTCCTCCAGCTGCACTTGACGGGCGCGGGATATCACCTCCTCCAACTGCCTTTCGTCCAGGCGTTGGAACAACAGATGGCTCTTGAGAAATTCGGCGGTCGGTTGCATCGGTTTCCGGCGGTGAGACGCGTCCGCGAGGGGCTTTTTTTGTTTTGGATTATAGCAATTGACCTGTATCAAAGCGCAATCCGGCCAATCTGGCAAAGTATCCCTGCACTTGTTTTCATCAAGGGAGAAATCGGTTATGGCACAGGCATTTACCAAAGCCATGGCGAGGAACATCTTCTATGGAGGAACGGTATTCTTCTTCCTCCTGTTCCTGGCCCTGACTTTCCAGACCCACTCGGTGGTACCCGAACGGGACAACCACGAGGCGATCAACGAAGTGGTGGCACTGGGCAAGAAGGTGTGGGAAGAGAACGACTGCATCGGTTGCCACACGCTGCTGGGTGAAGGCGCCTATTTCGCGCCCGAGCTGGGCAACGTCTACAAGCGGTTCGGCAGCACCGACGCCATCAAGGCGTTCATCGCCAGCCGCCCCAAGGAGGGTGTCCCTGGACGCCGGAGCATGCCCCAGTTCAACCTGAGTGAAGAAGAGCTCGAAGCGGTGGCCCAGTTCCTCAAGTACGTCTCTGGCATCAACACCGCCAACTGGCCCCCCAACCCCCAAGGTTGATCGGTTAACACGGGTTTTCCAGGAGCAAAGTCATGAAATACCAATCACAGAAGGTTGCAAAGCTCTATTTCATTGCGGCCATCGGACTGTTCGTCGGTCAGATCCTGTTCGGTCTGATCATTGGCGCGCAATACATCTGGGGTGATTTCCTCTTCCCCGAAATTCCATTCAACGTGGCCCGCATGGTCCACACCAACCTGCTGATCGTCTGGCTGCTGTTCGGCTTCATGGGCGCGGCCTATTATCTGGTACCCGAGGAGGCGGAGACCGATCTGGTGATGCCGTGGCTGGCGACTCTGATGTTCTGGGTCTTCCTCGCCGCCGGCGCCGCGACCATCCTCGGTTATCTGTTGGTCCCCTACGCCGAGCTGGCCGAATTGACCAAGAACGACCTGTTGCCCACCATGGGCAGGGAGTTCCTCGAGCAGCCCACCATCACCAAGCTGGGCATCGTGGTGGTGGCCCTGGCCTTTTTGGCCAACATCGGGCTGACCATCCTCAAAGGGCGCAAGACGGTCATCAACCTGGTCCTGCTCATGGGCCTGACCGGCCTGGCCGTCTTCTTCCTGTTCGCTTTCTTCAACCCGGTCAACATCGTCTGGGACAAGTACTACTGGTGGTGGGTGGTTCACCTCTGGGTGGAAGGCGTCTGGGAGCTGATCCTCGGTTCCATCCTCGCCTTCATCCTGATCAAGACCACCGGCGTGGACCGCGAGGTGATCGAGAAGTGGCTCTACGT
>CAYOJM010000029.1:0-38757 GCA_964404295.1 uncultured Sedimenticola sp.
CAGCGCCACGTTCTTGGTGAGGATCTCCACCGTGTTCTTGGCGCGTACCAGGCCCGCCTCCAGCATGGAGAAGCCGGCCGCCATCCACATCACCAGCGCACCCATCACCAGGAAGTAGAAGGTGTCGATGGCGTACTGCAGCTCGAAGATCTGGTTTTCCATCGGTCAGCTCCTCCTGTCAAAGGGCCTCGCGACCGGACTCGCCGGTGCGGATGCGGATGGTCTGCTCGAGGGGTGAGACGAAGATCTTGCCGTCTCCGATCTTGCCGGTACGGGCGGCATTTGTGATGGCCTCCACCACCTGCTCCACCTGGTCCTCGGCCACGGCCGCCTCCAGTTTGATCTTGGGCAGGAAGTCCACCACGTACTCGGCCCCGCGGTAGAGCTCGGTGTGGCCCTTCTGTCGGCCGAAGCCTTTCACTTCGGTGACGGTGATGCCCGCCACGCCCACCTCGGAGAGGGCCTCGCGGACGTCATCCAGCTTGAAGGGCTTGATGATTGCAGTTACCAGTTTCATGGCTCACTCCTCACTCGAAAGTCTTGGACCAGGAGATGACGAACTTCACGTCGTCCGCATCGTTGGTGTAGAAGTTGTCGTTGTCCAGTTGGGCCTTGGAGACGGTGAAGGTGAAGTCACCCCACTGGCCGGCGCTCTTGGTCACGTCCAGTTGCACATGACCGTAGTCCACGTCCTTGCCACCGGCGTTGGCATTTTCCCAAGCGGTGCTGGTATCGAAGTCGTAGTAGCCGGCCGTGCCGCCGATGCTCCAGGTCTCGGCCACGTCGAAGCTGGCGGAGAGGTAGTAGTAGAAATCGCCGCTGTCGAAGGGCGCACCGCTGTCGGCCTGGCCATTGACGGTATAGGCGATACCGGCCTCGAGGAATTTCCAGGATCCGCTGAGGGTCAGCTCGGTGAAATCGGAATCGTCATAGTCGTCATCGGGGTAGTAGTAGTAGATGAGGCCGATGTCGTAACCAAACTCGCCCATCTCACCGGCAAAGCCGCCATAGAAATCGACCTCGACGCCATTGGTACCCCAATCGATATTGGAGGCCCAGGCACCCAGGTAGAAGCCGGACTCGTGACTCCAGTCGATGCCGCCGGAGATGGCCGGACCGTCGTCGGTCTGGGTGGCACCCCGCCACAGATAGTTGCTGGTGGCACCGATGTTGGCGCTCAGTTCCGCTTGGGCCATGGATGCGCCACCCAGCAAGGCGGCTCCGCAGGCGATGGCAAGAGCTTTCGTTTTCATTTCACGTTACTCCTCGATCATTACTGGCATGAAAGAAATAGTGTCGACAGACAAGCAACCAGCGTGCCATAAATGATTTTCCTCATTCGTGCAAAGAGTTAGCCTGTTTTTTTCGCTTTTCGTCCGGCGCACTTCCACGGACTTGCACCAAAATAGGTGAGCGGATTCCCAACGCGGGAGCCGGATGCGCCGAATCGGGGCATGAGACTGGACAAAGTCCGCCCGCTGCCGGTAGCCTGCGACATGCAACCCGGGAGGAGAGAGCAATGCTGGATCCCAAGGTCATCGACGAGATTTCGAGCAAGGTGGCAGCCAATCTGCCGCGCAGCCTCCAGGCCCTTCAGAACGACCTGCAATACAACCTGCGCAGCACCATCGGCGCCGCCCTCAATCGACTGAACCTGGTTACGCGGGAAGAGTTCGAAATCCAGCAGGCCGTGCTGGCCCGTACCCGGGCCAAGGTGGATGCGTTGGAAAAACGGGTCAAGGAACTGGAAAGGGCGCTGGAAAGCCGGGAAAATAGCTGACCGTCCACAACATGACCAGGGAAGGTGATGTCACTGGCCACCACCCATTGTCGCGCCGGCGTGGGCATGGAAGCGCCCCAGGTCACGGTCGAAGTGCACCTGGCCAACGGCCTGCCGGCGTTCCATATCGTGGGGCTGCCCGAAAAGGCGGTCCAGGAGAGCCGGGAACGGGTGCGTAGCGCCCTGGTCAACGCCGGCTTCGATTTCCCCGCCCGCCGCATCACCGTCAATCTGGCGCCCGCGGATCTGCCCAAAGAAGGGGGCCGCTTCGATCTGGCGATCGCCGTGGGCATCCTGGCCGCTTCCGGCCAGCTCGTCTGCGACGGCCTCGATGGGATCGAACTGCTGGGCGAATTGACCCTTTCGGGCCAAGTGCGCCCCGTCACCGGCGTTTTGCCGGCGGTGGTGGCCGCCACCCGCGCCGGCCGCGCGCTGCTGCTGCCCAGGGGAAATCTCGAGGAGGCGGCGTTGGTGGCGGGTGCGCGACTCCACCCTCTCGACCATCTGTTGCAGGCGGTGGGGCATCTGAGCGGGGAGGCGCCCCTGTCCCGTCATGAAGGAGTCCCTCCGCCGGACTCATCGCTGGAGGGACTTCCTGATCTGGCCGAAGTGAAGGGTCAGCACCAGGCCAAACGGGCATTGGTGGTGGCCGCAGCCGGTGGACACAATTTGCTGTTCAGCGGTCCACCCGGCAGCGGCAAGAGCCTGCTCGCCGGTCGGCTGCCCGGATTGTTGCCGCCGCTCACCGAAGCGGAAGCCCTGGAGCAAGCGGCCGTGGCCTCGGTCGCCGGCCTGCCGTTCCGCCCGACGCTATGGCGCCGCCGCCCCTTCCGGGCGCCCCACCACACCGCCTCGGCCGTGGCCCTGGTGGGGGGAGGCACCACTCCGCGTCCTGGAGAGATTTCCCTGGCCCACCGGGGTGTGCTTTTTCTCGATGAGTTGTCTGAGTTCCCGCGCCATGTGTTGGAGGTGCTGCGCGAACCCTTGGAGAACGGGGCCATCACGATTTCCCGCGCCGGCGGCAAGGTGGAATTTCCGGCCCGCTTCCAGTTGGTGGCGGCCATGAATCCCTGCCCTTGCGGGCAGCTGGGCGATCCTCGGGGCCGGTGTCGCTGCACGCCGGAACAGGTGGCCCGTTATCAGGCGCGCATTTCAGGGCCGTTGCTGGACCGCATCGACCTCCAGGTGGCCGTCCCCGCCCAACCCCCCGAGGTGCTGCTCGCCGACGAGGAAGAAACAGGGCCGGACAGCACCACGCTGCGGCGCGAGGTGGTCCGGGCGAGGATGCGTCAGATGGAACGCCAGGGATGCGCCAACGCGGAGCTGGACACCGCCGGCCTGGCGCGCTGGTGCCGATTGGGTGGCAAGGAGCGGGAGTTGCTACAGCGGGCGATGGAGAACCTGGGACTCTCCGCCCGGGGGTATCATCGGGTTCTGCGGGTGGCGCGCACCATCGCCGACCTGGCCGGTGCCGAGGCCATCGAGGTGGCGCATCTCACCGAGGCCATCGGTTATCGAAGAGGATTGGAAGGGACGATCACTGATAGAGGGGGCAATAGGCGTTGATGTAACACCCCTTCCAGTAGCGCCCTTGCAGATGTTCGGTGACGAAATTGGCCACTTCGCGGTCGGTTTCCCCCAAGTCCACTTTCCAATCGGTGCCCCGGTTGCGACGCACCAGGCTCTCCACCTTACGCACCGGATGGTATTTCTCCACCAGCAGCTTGATGTCATGGGCCGATACCTCCCGCGGCAGATCGCTCATCAGGATCACCATGGCTCCACCCTCCAGTTTGTTGTCGTCTTATCTCTTGCCGGCGTTGCACCGGCGTCTTTCACACTATAGCAGAGCCTCAGGAAGCTGCCGTGCGGTCCGTCTCCCCCGCCAGCTCGGCCAGAAGCGCGGCCACGCCCGGCGCACTGCCCAGATGGGGCGCCAGACGGATCACCGTCTCGGGGTGGCGGGCCCGCGCCCGTTCCACCTCCGCGGGGATGTCTTGGCTCACGTGGCGGCCGGCGGAGAGGAAATAGGGCAACACCACCACCTCACGGGCGCCGGCGGCGGCCAGGGCGCCGATTCCTTCGGCGATGGAGGGTTCGGCCAGCTCCAGAAAAGCCGCTTCGACCCGCGCGAAACCCCCTCCGTGATCCCGGGCCATGCGCCGAGCCAGTGCCCGCACCTCCTCATTGGAGGCTTCACGCCGGCTGCCATGGGCCACGAGGAGCAGCGCTTTCATGATTCGAGCAACTTCAACGCCACTTCATGCAGGTCCCGGGAGAGGCCGGGACGGGCCAGCACGCGCTCGAGCTGTTCGCGGGCGTGGGCCTGTCGCCCTTCGTCCAGGCGACGCCAACGCGACAGATTGCGTAACAGGCGGGCGGCGATTTGAGGGTTGACGGCGTCCAGTTCCAGCACCCGGTCCACGAGAAAAGCATAGCCGCTGCCGTCAGGGGCGTGGAAACGCAAAGGATTGCCGGCGGCGAAGGCACCGATGAGGGAGCGTACCCGGTTGGGATTTTCCAGCGAGAAACTGGGATGCGAGAGCAGCACCTGCACTCCCGGCAAAGTGTCTTCCCGGTGGGACATGGCCTGCACGCTGAACCACTTGTCCATGACCAGCGGGTCGTCTTTCCAGCGTTCGGCGAAGTCGGCCAGGATGGCGCCACGCTCGGGCCAGTGGCTGTGGGCCACCAGGGCCAGGGCGGCCATCACGTCGGTCATGTTGTGGTGGCGCCGGTATTGGGCCAGGCAGAGCGCGCGCGCCGCTTCGCCGCCACCGGCCACCAGGTAGGCCAGCAGCAGATTTTTCAGGGCGCGGCGACCGATGGCGTCGGCGTCGAGCCGGTAGTCACCGGTTTCATCCAGAGCGTGGTAATGGGCCAAAAGGAGCGGTTCCAACCGACGGCCCACTTCGGCCTTGACGCCTTCGCGCACCCGGTGGATCCCCTCCACGTCCATGGGATCCATCTGGTCTCCCAACCAGGATTCCGAGGGCAGTTGCAGGATCTCCGCCGCCAGGGCCGGATCTTCATCGGCCCGTTCCAAGATGCGGCGGAAGGTCTCCAAGTGGTCCTGGGGGACGCTCACCCTGTCCACGCCCGCTTCTACCTGCGCCAGGATCATGCGCTGGGCCAGGCGCTGGGCGGCGTCCCACCGGTTGAATCCATCGCTGTCGTGGGCGGCGAGAAAATGGAGCTGGGCGTCGCTGTAGTCGAACTGGAGCTTCACCGGCGCGGTGAACCCGCGTAGCAGCGAGGGCACCGGCGGCTCGTCCACTTCGAGAAACTCGACCGTCTGCTCGGACTCGCGCAGCTCCACGAGGGAGGGGTCGGCTGCGCCGTCCGCCCGAACCAACGGCAATTCGCATCCCTCGGCATCCAACAGGCCCACCCGAATGGGAATGTGGAACGGCGGCTTGTCCTTTTGGCCGGGGGTGTCCGGCACCCGCTGGCGGAAATGGAGGCGATAACGGCGGTCGGCGGCGTCGTATTCATCCGTCACTTCCACCTCGGGGGTTCCGGCGTAGCGGTACCAGTGCATGAATTGGGACAGATCGCGACCGGAGGCGTCTTCCATACAGCGCACGAAATCCTCCACCGTCACCGCCTGGCCGTCGTGGCGTTCGAAGTAGAGGTCGGTGGCTTTGCGGAAGGTCTCCGGCCCCAGCAGTTCGGCCTGCATGCGCACCACCTCGGCCCCCTTTTCATACACGGTGACGGTGTAGAAGTTGTTGATCTCCATGTAGTGGTCGGGCCGCACGGGGTGGGCCATGGGGCCGGCGTCCTCGGCGAATTGGTGGGCGCGCAACACCCGCACGTCGTCGATGCGCTTGACGCTTCGCGAACCCATGTCGGCGGAGAACTCCTGATCCCGATAGACGGTGAACCCCTCTTTGAGGGAGAGTTGGAACCAGTCGCGGCAGGTGATGCGGTTGCCGGTCCAGTTGTGGAAATATTCGTGGGCCACCACGGCTTCGATGCCTTGATAGTCGGCGTCGGTGGCGGTGTCGGGACGCGCCAGCACATATTTGGCGTTGAAAATGTTGAGCCCCTTGTTCTCCATGGCGCCCATGTTGAAATCGTTCACCGCCACGATGTTGAACACATCCAGGTCGTATTCCCGACCGTACCGCACCTCGTCCCAGCGCATGGCGCGGATCAGCGAGCGCATGGCGTGGTCACAACGGTCGATATTCTCCCGTTCGGTGTAGATGCGCAGGCGCACCCGGCGGCCCGAAGCAGTGGTGAACGTCTCTTCCACGTGTTCGAGGTCGCCGGCCACCAAGGCGAAGAGGTAGCAGGGCTTGGGGAAGGGGTCGTCCCACACGGCATAGTGGCGCCCGCCGGGGAGCTCCCCGGCCTCCATCGGATTGCCGTTGGAGAGCAGCACGGGATAGCGCGCGCGGTCGGCTTCGATGCGCACGTTGAAGCGGGCCATGACGTCGGGACGGTCCAGGTACCAGGTGATGCGCCGGAACCCTTCCGCCTCGCACTGGGTGCAAAACAGGCCGCCGCTGCGGTAGAGCCCCTCGAGTCGGGTGTTGTCCTCGGGCGCGATCTCCACCTCCGTCTCCAGAACGAATCGGTCGGGCGGGTCGAAGAGGGTCAAGCCTTCGTCGTCGATGCGATAGCGGTCACCGTGAAGCTCGGACCCATCCAGACGGATGCAGACCGGGGTCAGCGCTTCGCCGTCGAGCCGCAACCGGTCGGCCCGCTCCGTAGCGGTGGGGTTGCGCGCGAGGGTCATGCGGGAGAAGACCCGGGTGCCCTTCTCGCGCAGGTCGAAACACAGATCCACCGTATCGATGGTCCAAGGCGGCGGCCGGTAGTCGGCCAGACGGATGGTCTTGGGCGTGGCGTTCTTCCCCATGGTTGGAAACGAAGCAAAAAACGACGTCCCAGTGTAACAAGAGATGCGCGCGCCGGAACCCGATGCGCCCGGCACGGGTGGAACGGAGTCCTTCGCGGCTGCTAGGATAGACGACGTAAGCGAAAGGCCGTCGCCAGAACGGCCGACACCCAGCGGAGGAGGTCGCCGTGTCCACACCCAAAGTCGTCGTCTATTCCACCCTCATGTGCCCCTACTGCGTACGCGCCAAAGCGCTGCTCCAATCCAAGGGCGTGGACTTCGAAGAGATCCGCGTGGACCTGGATCGAAGCCGGATGGTGGAGATGATGCAGCGCAGCGGGCGCCGCACGGTGCCGCAGATCTTCATCGGTGACGTCCACGTGGGCGGCTATGACGACATGGCGGCGCTGGACGCCCGCGGCGAGCTGGATCCCCTCCTGGGGCTGGAAGGGGACGGCACCACGAGTTACGCCCACGGCCCCGACAGCTCGGAAGACGGCCCCACGTGAGCACAGAACGCATGCGGTTGGACAAATGGCTGTGGGCGGCCCGTTTCTACAAGACCCGCCGCCTTGCCGCCGAGGCCGTCCAGGGCGGCCATGTCCATCTCAACGGCCAGCGCACCAAGCCCGGAAAGGAGATCCAGGTGGGCAGCCGGTTGCGCATCAACAAGGACGGGCTGGAATGGGACATCGAAGTGCTCATATTGCCTCCGCAGCGTCGCCCGGCGAAAGAAGCGGTGCATTTCTATCGCGAATCGGAAGCCGGCCGCAAACGGCGGGAGGAGGCGCTGGCTCGCCGTCGCGCTGAACGTGCCGCCATGCCGGCACCGCCCCCGCACCGTCCCGGCAAGCGCGACCGTCGCCTGATCCGCCGCTTCAAGCAAGGAAGCTGACATGGACGAAGAGGCCTACCGGCGCATCTACCGCCAGGTGAATGAACGCCAGTGCCTGTACGAGAAGGCCATTCTGGGCAACCATGCAAGCTGCGGTCGGATGCGCAAAATCTGCCTGGCCGAACGGGAAGCGGTCCATTGCGAGTCGGAAGCCGGCCATGCCGCCTGCCGCGCCTACCTGGAGGCATTGACCCGGGCGGCCCGCTTTGCCTTGCGCGTACCGGGCGGCGGCGGTCCGCTTCCCCACGCCAAAGCCGTCCGCCTACAGGTGGGGGGCATACAGGGGCTCCACCTGGCCCTCCATCCCGATGCGCCTTTGCCCCGCCCCGTCTCCGACATCCACGCGCTCTTGAAGCGGGCCCTGGCACGGTGGGGCGACTTCGACACCTTTCCCTGGCCGCGAATCGTCCAAGCGGTGGCCGCATGGAAAGGTCGCCGGCCCAGGCGGCGGAGTGGGCGATAAAAGGCCGGCGTCCCTTCCCGCCATGCTCGGCCCACGGATTTTCGGCCGCGGAGGCCGGCGCATTTTTGCCTTCTACGCCCAAAGGGTTTCTGCCATGCCCGGAACACTCCCCGAAGAATGAGGGGTGGTATTCCCATCCCACCTCATTCGACCGAAAGAGGGCATCCCAAGCAACCAAGGATGGAGATGGGCGGATTTAGCACCCCACCCGAAACGAGCACCGTCTCCTGACTACGAAGCAGACTCTCCACCTAGACTACAAGAAAGAATCACGCCTTCAAGAGGCGGTCGACCTGTTCGAGGTAGGGTGTCATCACCGGCTCCAGCTTGCGGCGCATGAGGGTGCCGATGGCATCGGTCTTCGAGAACACGGGGCGGACCACCCCATACCCGGATCCGGAAAGCACCCGTAGGGCGCGAAGGTGGCCTTCGCTGTCGGGGCACGCCTGGGCCACGGCCTGGGCTTGCGCAGCCTCTTCCAGCCACCGTGCCGCCTCCTCTTCGAGCGCCTCCAACGTGGCGTCGGCAGGACCCTCGGGACGGGCGGCGGCGAAATAGTCGGCCGCCACTTCCAACGCCCGATTCACCACATCCTGGTTCACCGGCTTTTCCAATACCCGTTTGAAGGTAGCCAGCCAGACCTGACCCACCGGCGACAGCACCCGTTGCAACAAAGCCGCAATCGCATTACCCCCATCTGCCAGCTCTCCCAGCGCGCCGGCCCATTTGGACAACAGCGGCGACGGCGCCCCCGCCTGAGGCAGGTCGTCCGGGGTACTGGCGAGAAAACCGATGTAATAGGCGTTCTTGCGGCGTGCGCGTTTCCACAGCTCATCACGCACTCCGGCATCCACCAACCCGGGTTGCAGCACCAGGGTCAAGGTGTCCATGATCTTTTCGGCTTCGGTCTCGAAAGGGAGAAACTCCACCAGCCAGCGGGCCAGTTTCGGCCCCATCTCACCCGCCACGATGCGGCGATTGCGCAACATCTGGCGGGCGTTCTCGGCATCCTCCATGGCCCACCAGGCGCGGCGCGCCAGCTCGTCGGTCAAATCCTGGGAATGGACCACCGCCACCACCGCCTCGGGCTCGCCCAGCAACAGCAGCGCCTCGACGTTCTCCAGCCGCAGGTGTCCCATGCGGGTCCAGCGTTGCAGATGGAGGGGATAGCCGGCGGGAGTGCCCAGCACCTGGGTGGAGAGGAGCTCACGCACCCACTTGAGGTAGAGTTCGTCCTTGACGGTGGGGTTGAGGGGAATCTCCATCTCGCCCTTTTCGGATAGGGCGTAGAGGATCATTCTGGACTCGTCGATGCGCACCGCCTGGGGGCGGTTGGCCAGCATCACGTTGAGGCGCAGGGCATCTTCGGGCGCCAACTCCATGGCCGACGCTCAATGGTCCTTGGGCGGCACGTAGTGGGGATCGGCGGGATTCAGGAAGATGAACTGCCAGTTGCCCGGCTCCAATTCGACGAAATCCAATGTGCACTCGTCGAGCTTCTCCTGGAACCTGGGATCCATCACCACCTCCACGCCTTCGCTGACGATACGCAGATCCCCTTCCGCGGGCTCGTCGAAGCCCATCTTGTAGGCCAGGGAACCATCGGCGTTTTCACGTACGGCCAGCCGCAGCGCCATGCCTTCGGTGCCGCTCTGCTGGGCCGCTTTTCTGATCTGTTCTGCTGCTGCAGGGGTGACTCTGAACATTTCGTCGTTACCTCTATCGACTGCCCGACCGTTCGGTGCGGACACGGGCCACATGGGCCACGAAGCGGCGGACCCACCGATTTTCCCCCACATTGCGCATATGGGTGTAGTTGGCCAACAAATTGCGGTAGACCAGTCCATCGTGCCGACCGTCCACACCGTATCCCCTTTCCACCCGGTATGCAAAGGCGAGCCCGGGATCAAGAGAGTCGAGGCCGGAATAGTGGAACTCGTGGGCATGGATCACCCTCGGATCCTCTCCGCCCCAAGGGTGTTGGTCAGTTTCGCACAGGCGGACATACCCTCTACCCTGTGGTTTTTGGTGCATTTGCACCTCCGCCGGCAACACGCCCACCATTTCACACCGTTTTCCGCGCCAGCCGATGCTGCGGCACAGATACATGAGGCCGCCGCACTCGGCGTAGGCGGCACCGCCGCCCTCGATGAACTCACGAATGGAACGACGCATGGACTCATTGGCCTCCAACCGCTCCATGCAGGTCTCGGGAAAACCGCCGCCGATGAACAGGCCGTCCGCTTCGGGCATGCGTTCGTCTTCCAGGGTGTCGAAAGGGACCAACTCCGCCCCGGCCGCCCGAAACGCCTCGAGATCGTCCGGATAATAGAAGCCGAAGGCGGCATCCCGCGCGATGGCGATGCGGACCCGAGCCACCGGTTCGGCCGGAAGCGGAGCCGGCGGCGGCGCCATCGGAGGCGCGGAAGCGGCGATCTCCAGAATCCGATCCAAGTCCACGTGGGCGCCGACATGATCCGCGATCCGGTCGATATGACGTTGAGCGGCCTCCGCCTCATTGCTGGGCATCAACCCCAAATGGCGCTCCTCAATGTGCATACGCTCGTTTCGCGGCACGGCGCCCACCACCCGCACATCGGTGTAGTGTTCGATGACCCGCCTGAGTTTGGACTCGTGCCGCGGACCGCCCACGCTGTTGAGAATGACCCCCGCGATGCGGATGCGCCGTTCGAACGCCTGATAACCCAAAATGAGCGGCGCCACGCCTCGGGTCATGCCACGGGTGTCGAGAACGAGAATCACCGGCGCGTTCAAGAGCACGGCCAGTGCGGCATTGCTGTTGCTCCCATCCAAGTCGAGCCCGTCATAGAGCCCCTTGTTGCCTTCGATCAGACCCAGCTCGGCATCGGCCATCCGATGCGCGAACGATCGGCGGATTTCCTCCCTTCCCATGGTGTGGAAATCGAGGTTGTAACAGGGGCGACCCGCCGCCTGCCCCAACCACAAGGGATCGATGTAATCCGGCCCCTTCTTGAACGGCTGGACCAGCAGCCCCCGGCGCCGAAAAACCGCACACAGGCCGATGCTCACCGTCGTCTTTCCCGACGACTTGTGGGCGGCGGAGATCATCAGATGGGCCATGACACGCTATTCCGTGGACTCTAGAAACGGAAGTGTAACCTGCCGCCGGCACGACCGCGCCCATCGTCGTGGACGACCCAAACACGAAAGGCGGCCACAGGGACCGCCTTTCGAGGTGACAAACGCCGTGCCGGTCAGGACGACTTGGCGTGATGGGGATCCACCGCCTCGTCGGCGAGCGACACCGGCAGGAATTGCAACACCCGAATGGCAACGAAGGTGAGCAGCAACACCAAGGCAATACCACCGATTCCGAGCAAGAACTCCGGCAGGCTCGGGGTGTAGAGGAAAGGTTGACCATTCACCCCGTCGAAATAGCCGCTGGCCACGATGGTCTTGCCGGGGAACATCGCCATGGGGAAGGCCTGCCCGCCGATGACGATGACATAGACTGTGGCCAAGCCGCCCACCACCACCGAGGTGGCAGCCGCAATGATGCCGCCCCGGGTCTTGCCGATGGCGGGATGGTAGACCAGGGCGATGGGCAGCAGGTTGCCCACCAAGACCCAGCCGAACCAGAACAGGAAGGTGTAGATGCCGCCGTCCCGCAGGATGAAGGCTTCGTACTCGTGATTCTCCGTGCCGTAAAGATTGGTCAAGTGATAGACCAGAGTGAAGTAGAAGACGGCTGCAGCGAATACGCCAAGCAAGTTCTTCAGCCGAAAGAGCACCTTGTCACCCACTTCACGCCCATCCATCCAAGCCACGAAGAGCAACACCAGAATATAGACGGCAAGGCCGTAGGCGAAGGACATGATGACAAACATGGGTGCAAGGATGGCGGCATCATAACCTTGCCGGGCGACGATGAATCCGAAGATGGAACCGGTACCCGTGGTGAGAATGATCCGCCACAGAAAGGCGGCGATCCCCGCCGGCTTGTAGTACTTGTTCATGCGCCGGTCCATCATGAACCACAAATAGACGGCCACGATGGCGAAGAACCCGGTATAGAGATAGATGTTCCAAGCGAAGATGGACTTGAAGTTGTAGTGGGTCATGGCCACCAGCAGCCGGTCGGGCTTGCCCAGATCCAATACGAGAACGGCCAGCCCCCCCGCCAACAAGGTAATGGCCAAAAGGCCGGAAAGACGAGCCAAAGGCTTATACAGCTTCTTGTCGAAGACCGAGCCGATGGAAGCCACGTTCAGCGCGCCCGAGGCCGCCACGATGAGGAAGATGGCAAAGACGTGCGGCATGCCCCACACGATCTGATTGGTCATGCCGGTCACCCAGTGGCCGTTGTGCTCCATGTACCAGGTGGCGGCGCCGGCGATGGCGATGACCACGCCGAGCAGCGCCAGCAGCCCCCAGTACTTGGGACTCTCCACACCCCACTCGCTGAAGTGAACCTTTTTCATTACTTCACCCGCCTCGTTCTTGTGTCAGATGTTGGTGTAGCGCACGCCCGTATTGAGCTTGAGGTCGTCGCGGATCTGCACGCTGGGATACTGCTTGAGCGCCTTGGATACGGGACTCTCTGGATCATTGAGATCCCCGAACACGATGGCCTGCTGCTTGCACGCCTCCTGGCAAGCCGTGGTGGTCTGGCCGTTGTCCAGCCGATGGACACAGAGATTGCAGGCTTCCACGCAGCCTTTGCCCCGCGGCGCATGGGTGAGTTTTTCCGCCACATCCGCATGGATGAAAGAGCGGGCCTTGTAGGGACAGGCCATCATGCAGTAACGGCAGCCGATGCAGATATGCCGGTCCACCATGACGATACCGTCCGCCCGCTTGAAGGAGGCGCCGGTGGGACAGACGTCCACGCAAGGCGGGAACTCGCAGTGTTGGCACATCATGGGAAGCACCGTGATGCGACCGGTCATGTTGTCCTTGAGCTTGACCTGGCGGATCCAGTGGGGGCGCTGGCGCTCCCACAGCGCATCGTCCGCCCCTTCCGGCTTGTTCACCAGATCGATGCCGTTCTCCCGGTCGCACGCCTCGACGCAGTCGGTGCACCCTTCCGCGCACTTGCTGGTGTCGATGAGCATCCCCCAACGCACCTTGTCCGTGACCGGCGTGGTACGCGGCTCGGCCTGTGCCGTCAGACTATGCAACACCACCCCCGGCGCCACGGTGACCGTGGTGGCGGCCGCCGCCTTCTTGAGGAAATCACGGCGCCCCGAATCGTTCGTTCTGGACATCTTCACTTTCCTCCCGGTACCGTGCTGTGGCAGCTGAAGCAATCGATGTGCACCGCCACGTAGTCGTGGCAGGCGGCGCAGAACTGGCCTTCGGCGTCCACCGGAACCGGCTTGCCCTGAGCATCGTGCCGAGCGTGGCAGTCCACACAGCCCGCCAGGCTGTGCTTGCTGCCGCGGATGCCCTGGCGCACGGTCAGGTCACGCTGGTGTTTGATGAACTCGAAGTGCCTGCGACGCATCACGTCGGTGGGTTCCACACAGCTCTCCAGCTTGTCCGCCTTGGCGGTGCCTTCCACCGCCTCGCCGGCGACAAGGGCGCCCGACCCGAAAATCAGGCCGGACACCAGAATCGCCGACAGGGTGATACTGCGCTTGCCAGTCATGGATTAAGCCTCTGCTGGTTACTCGCCCAGGCCCATTTTGATATAGCCCGTGGGACAGACGTCGGAACAGATGTGACACCCGACACAACGGGTGTAGTCGGTGGCCACGTAACGTCCCGTCGTGCGCTGATCCTTGGGCACCCGGTAGACGGCGTCCTGCGGACAATAGATGACGCAGTTGTCGCACTCGAAGCAGAGCCCGCAGCTCATGCAACGGTCGGCCTCTTTGCGCGCAGTCTCCTCGTCCAATCCTTTGACCCGCTCGGCGAAGTGGCCCAGCACCTCGTCGGCGGTGGGCACGTTCTCCTCACGCTTGTGACGCGGCGTGATCTCGAAATAACCCAGGAACATCTCATCGGTGCTGATGATCTCCTGGAAGGAGCGGTCTTCGTAGTTGTGCACCGCGTAGTTGGCCTGGGAGGTGCCGCGCAGATCACCGGAGTTGGGATCGAACTCCTCCGGATCCAGGCCGGCTTCGTGCAGCTTCTCCAGCAAGTCGAAATGGTGCACGTCCACCTTGGGCCGCTTTTTGATCTCTTCACCCTTGAGGAATTCATCCACCGACTCGGCGGCCACCCAGGCCTGGCCGATGGCGGTGGTGAGCAGGTGCGGACGCACGATGTCCCCGATGGCGAAGTGGTTGGGCTTGCCCTTCACCTGGTAGTTGCCGGTGGTGTCCATCAGGCCGCGACCATTATCGAACTCCTCCAGCCCCTGGAGATCGCCGCCTTGGCCGATGGCGGCCACGATGAGATCGGCTTCCAGAATGCGCTCGGTGCCCTCGATGGGCTTGGGCGTGTTGCCCTCCATCTCGCAATCACAGATCTTCAGGCCGGTGGCACGTCCGTCCTCGCCCTTGATGACCTCCAGCGGCATCACACCATCGAGGATGGTGACCCCTTCTTTGAGTGCATCCTCGATCTCGTGCTCGGACGCCATCATCTGGCCCCGCTTGAACAGCGACGTCAAGGTGGCGTCCACCGGCTCGCGGGTGGCGGCCAGCTCGTCGTCGTGCACCAAGTTGTCGTCATTGATGACGTCTTCCGGATTGCCCTGCAGCTTGGCGCTGGTGCCGATACGACGGGCGACGGAAACCACGTCGATGGAGGTGTCACCACCCCCCACGCAGACGATCTTCTTTCCGGTGACCTTCATCCGGCCCTCGTTGAAGGCCTTGAGGAAAGCGACGCCGGTGACGCAGTTGGGCGTGCCTTCCCAACCGGGCACGGGCAGATCGCGACCGGTCCAGCAGCCAATGGCCCAGATGATGGCGTCGTAGTTCTTCTCCAGCTCTTCGACGGTGATGTCCTTGCCCACACGGGTGTTGGTATGGACTTCGACCCCCATGTCGACGATGCGCTGGATTTCGGCGGCCAGCTTGTCACGCGGCACCCGGTAGTTGGGAATGCCGTAGCGCATCATGCCGCCCAGCTCGGGCTGGGCCTCGTAGACGGTGGCGCCGTGACCCATGAGGCGGAGCTGATACGCCGCGGCCATGCCGCCGGGACCGCCGCCGATGATGGCCACCTTCTTGCCGGTGTCGGGACCGGGCTCGAACTTGTAACCCTTTTCCAGTGCCGTGTCGCCGATGAACTGCTCGATGGAGTTGATGCCGACGTGATCCTCCACCTCGTTGCGATTGCATCCATCTTCGCAAGGCGCGGGGCAGACGCGGCCCATCATGGAGGGGAAGGGATTGGCCTCCGCCGCCCGACGGAAAGCGTATTCGTGCCAATCCACGTCTGCAGGCGGCTTCTCCAGGCCGCGGACGATGGAGAGCCAGCCGCGCACGTCGTGACCGGACGGACAGCTGCCCTGGCAGGGAGGCGTTTCGTGCACATAGGTGGGACATTTGTAGGAAGTGTCGTAGTTGAACACGTCCTCGGTCCAGTCGTCCCAAGTATTCTTGCCGTCCTCGAAGCGACGCCAGGTACGGCCTTTGTTCATTTCTTCACTCGGAGTTGCCATTGTCACTCTCCATACCGGTTGAACTGTTGCCCTTGCGGGAATTTCATCTTGTCAGCGGCAGGCGCCCTCCTTCAGGCCGCGTCCTCCGCGTTGTCCTCTTCGTCGTCGCCCTCGTCCTCCTGGCCGGTGAGGATGATGGCGTTGGAGACCAGCTGGTGCACGCTCACGATCTGGTCCATGTCGAATCCGTAATAAGGGATCACCTTGGTGAACTGGGATTTACAAATAGCGCAGATGGCCGCCATGTGGGTGACGCCGTGCTCATCGGTGGCCGCCTTCAAAGCGTCCATGCGCGGCTTGGCGCCCTTGACCCGCAGTTCCATCAGATCGTCGGTGAGCAGGCCGCCGCCTCCACCGCAGCAGAAGGTGGCTTCCTTGATGGTGCCCTCCGGCATGTCCACATAATTGTTGCAGACGGCTTTGATGACGTTGCGCGGAATCTCGAACTGCCCGCCGGGCTTGTCGCCCATGCGGGTGGCCCGCGCCACGTTGCACGAATCATGGAAGGTCACCACCATGTCGTCGTTGGCCGACTTGTCGAACTTGAGCTTGCCGGCCTGGATCTGCTCCCAGGTGAACTCCAAGATGTGCTGAGGCACCGGATACTTCGGATCCAGGAAATCGAAAGGACCTGCAAGGGTGTTGAGGAACGCATAGGCGACCCGCCACGCATGGCCGCACTCACCGAAAACGATTCGCTTCACCCCCAGGTCGATGGCTGCCTTACGGATACGCAAGGAGATCTTGCGCATGTTCTCGTAAGAACCGATGAACATGCCGAAGTTGGCCGCCTCGGAAGCGTAGGAACTGAGCGTCCAGCTCACCCCCGCCTCATGGAAGACCTTGCCGTAACCCATGAGCCCATCCACGTGCGGCTCTGCAAAGAAATCGGCCGACGGCGTGACCAACAAGACTTCGGCGCCCTTTTCGTCGAGGGGGTAACGCACCCTCACGCCGGTCTCGTCATATACGTCTTCTTCCAGGCCTTCGAGGGTGTCCGCCAATGCGGGCTCGGGAAGCCCCAGGTTGTTGCCGATGCGGAACACCTTGCCGATGATTTCGTTGCAGTATTTGTCCCCTACGCCGATGCGGTCCATGATCTCGCGGGCGGCCATGGAGATCTCCGCGGTATCGATGCCATAAGGGCAGAAGACCGAACAGCGACGGCACTGAGAGCACTGGTGGTAGTAGTTGTACCAGTCGTGCAACACCTCTTCGGTGAGGTCGATGGCACCCACCAGTTTGGGGAAGAACTTGCCGGCGAGCGTGAAATAGCGGCGATAGACCTTGCGCAGCAGGTCCTGACGCGCCACCGGCATGTTTTTCGGATCGGCGGTGCCCAGAAAGTAGTGACACTTGTCGGTGCAAGCGCCGCACTTGACGCAGGCGTCGAGGAACACCTGCAGAGAGCGGTACTTCTTGAGCATGTCGCCCATGGCCTCGATGGCTTTCTCCTTCCAGTTCTCCGGCATTTCGCCGGGATAACCCAGTGCCTCCATGAACTCCGGCTTGGCGCGGAAGGTCTCCAGGTGGGCCATGGAGTCCGGCTGGATCTCGGGCACTTCAGTGACGCCGGTGATCTCGGGAACTTCGAAATTCGCTTTAGCCATGAGCGGAACCTATCGCCTCAGATGTGTTGCCGTTACGGTGTTCAGGAGTTCTCTTCTTCCAGCTTGCGGGCCCAGGCGACCACGTGACGTTGCTCCCTGGGGTTGTCCACCATGTTGCGGGTTGGGCTGAAGAAGATGCCCACGCCGTGCAGCAGCTTGCTGTAAGGGAAGACGATCATCAGCACCGCCACCAACAGCAGATGGATCACCAACAGGGGATCACCGGGCAGGGGCTTGAGATCGAAGGTCATCAAACCCAGAACGAAATCCTTCAATGCCACCACGTCGGTGTGGGCGACGAAGGTGGTCAGCGCTCCGCTGAGGCCGATGAGCACCAGCAGGGCCAACATCAGATGATCGGAAGGCGCGGTGACGTAGCGCACTCGGTCGATGAGAAAGCGACGCGCCCACAAGCCGAGCAGCCCCAACACCATCGCGAAAGCGGCGTATTTACCGAAAGGCTGCGCCAGCTCCACCACCAGGGGCACGGGATCCAGGAAGTAGCGCAGGTGCCGGAACAGCACCAACGCCAAGCCGTAGTGGAACAGGACGGCCAGGATCCACAGCAGCTTGTTGCTTTTGAAAAGGCTTTCGAAAAACACCACTTCGCGGAACATGCGCAGCACCACACCGAACTTGGTGACGGGCGCGGGCGTGGTCGCAATCTTCAATGGGGCCGGCGTCCGGGCATAGCGCCAGATTCGATACAGCACGCCAAGGACGAAGATCGCCGTGGCCAGATAGAAAAGCGCTGCGATGAGAACGGTCAGAAACGACATGTTTCGAAAACCCTTTCAGTTTTGCTGGGAACCGGGGAGGCGCCGATACGGCGCCTCCCCCCCTTCTGCACGAGAGCGGTTACACGCAACCGGTCGGCTTGGGCAGGCCGGCGTAACGGCAAGCCTGCTTGCCGGGACCGTAAGGGAACAGGCCGTAGAGGTACTTGCTGTTGCCCTTCTCCTTGCCCAGACGCTTGCCCACGGCCTTGGTCAGCACGCGCACCGCAGGCGCAATCTGGTACTCCTCGTAGTACTCGCGCAGGAAGTTGATGATCTCCCAGTGCTCGTCGGTGAGTTCCAGATCGTCTTCCTTGGCCATGGCTTCGGCCACTTCGGGGGACCAGTCGTCCAGGTTCACCAGGTAACCTTCCTCGTCGGTCTCCAGGGTTTTACCATTTACTTCGATAGGCATCTTTCTGTCTCCTAGCTGTCGATCAATTACAAAGAATCGTGTTCAGGCGGGCTCAGACCCACGCCTGGACCTTGCTGCAGGCGTCCACCAGGTCCACGAACCCGGCGTAGTCCACCATTTCCACACCCTCGATGAGGCGTTCGGTCTTCAGCCCCCGGGCACGGAAATCGGGCTCGAGCACATAGACCTTGCGGTCCGCCAAGGCGCCGGTGATCTTGTCGGTCGCCGCAGTTCCAGTGAGCGCGGCATAGACGGCGTCCTCGTAGAGGAGGATGGAAGAGCCGGGCTTGGACAGGCGCAGACAGGTATCCAGGGAGTTCTTCTCGAATGGAGATTTGTTCACGGTGTGCAGATCGCTCATCTTTGGCTCCTCAGAAGCTGAATACCACGTCGGACTCCTCCAGCAGCTCGGCGAGCTTGGCGGAATCCACGACTTCCACGATGTTGTCCACCGTCTCTTCGGTCTCCCAATCCTCCCAGGGCACCACCACCAGGTCGTCCACGGTCAGGCCGCGGGCCTCCAGGGAGTCCTTGTCCACATACATGTGGCGGACCTCGTAGTCGCCCAGGGTTTTGTACGTGGGCGAAAAGTTCTTCATGCCGATGCCGGTGGTGTCCTGCCCCGTCACGAGCTGGTACACGCCGTCATCGATGAAGGCCAGGCTCACGGCCTGCTCGAAGGCCGCCGCGATGAGCACCACCTCGAGGGACTCCCATGCGTAGATGGTGCCGTACGGTGCACGGCGATTGAGGAACATGAACTTCTTCTTGTCGGACATGATCTACCTCCTTAATCGCCGAACACGACCAGCTTGTCGCACTGGATGGCCGCCTCGATCAGCTGCCCCAGACCGGAGATCCGGAAGCGGGGCGCGATGTTGGTGGCATCCTTCCCGTTGCGCTCGGCCTCGCCCTCGTCCACGATGCCGCGGCGCTGGGCCGCGGCCACGCAGACCACCAGGTCGAGATCGTACTTCTCCGCCAGCTCCACCCAGTTGTTGACGATGTTGCGATCGTCCTGGGGCGGCGTGGTCAGACGGGTGCCGTTGAGCACGCCGTCGTGGTAGAAGAAGACACGGAAGCACTCGTGCCCCTTCTCCAGCGCCGCCTTGGTGAAGTGGTAGGCGGAGTCGGAGGCCTGATGCTGGTAAGGGCCTTCGTTTACCTGGACTGCAAATTTCATGACCTGTGTGACTCCCTATCCGATCAGAAGCGGATGTGCGCAGACTGGTTCAGGTTGTTACGGCTGCCGCGCCAGTTGTCGATGTGGTACTTGGTGAACGGCAGGTCGGTGAGCTCGAAGAACCGCTTCCAGCCGATACGCTCCACCCACTCACCCATGCGCTCCCAATCCTTGGCGTTCTCCTTGTAGGCTTTGAGGATCTTCTTGACGATGGCAGCGACCTCGGGCCAACGGGGCGCGTTGTTGGGGATGTTGGAAGCCACCAGCTTGTGGAACATGGGCTTGGAGCGGGCATTGGAGTGCTTGCCGCCGACCCAGATCGACAGGCGGGTGTATTCGGAATCGTTGATCTGCATGGGCGGGCAGGGCGGGAAGCAGGCGCCGCAGCAGACACACTTCTTCTCGTCCACCTCCAAGGTGGGCTTGCCGTTGACCATGGCGGGACGGATGGCGGCCACCGGGCAGCGGGCCACGACGGCGGGACGCTCGCAGGCGTTGGCCACCAGCTCGTGGTTGATCTTCGGCGGCTTGGTGTGCTGCACGTTGATGGCGATGTCACCCTGGCCGCCGCAGTTGATCTGACAACAAGAGGTGGTGATGTGCACCCGGTTGGGCATCTCTTCGTTTTTGAACTCTTCGTAGAGCTCGTCCATCATGGCCTTGACCACGCCCGAGGCATCGGTGCCCGGAATGTCGCAGTGGAGCCACCCCTGGGTGTGGGAGAGCATGGTCACCGAGTTGCCGGTACCGCCCACGGGGAAGCCTTGGCTCTCCAGCCGCTCGATGAGCGGCTCCACCTTGGCTTCGTCGGTCACCATGAACTCCATGTTGCCGCGCATGGTGAACCGCAGGTAACCCTCGCAGAACTCGTCGGCAATGTCGCAGATCTCACGCAGCGTCAGAATGTCCAGCTGACGGGGCGAGCCGGCCTTGACGGTCCACACCTCGTCCCCGTTCTTGGAGACGTGGTGCAACACGCCGGGGCGCGGACGGTCATGGTAGGCCCACTGGCCATAGTTCTTGCGCAGAATGGGATGCATGTATTGGAAATGGTCCGGCGTACCGGATTCGATGGGCATGCGAGGAGTCTCAGCCATGCTTACCTCCTAAAAGTTCGATATTCGTTGTCCACCGGCGGGCGCTCATCGCGCCCACCGTTCGGGGTTCGGTTCAGCGTGGGTTCAGCTGGCCGCGGCCTTCTTGCGCTCCTCCCACTTGGCGGCCTCCTCGTCCCAGCCGTCCATGCGGACGTAGCTGGAGGTGCGCGGACGCTCCACCATGTTGGGATCGACGTCGATGCCGATGCCCTCGAGGAAATTGGCCAGGCCGATACGCTCGATCATCTCGCCGGTCCGCTCGTGCTCGAGGGCGTTCTCGGCGAAGAAATCGATGATCTCCTCGGCCAACTCCACCAATTTTTCCAGGTCCTCTTCGGTATCGACCTTCATGAAGGGCACCAACACGGTGCCGAACAGGTCGCCGATCTTGAGCGTGCGCTTGCCGCCGATGAGGATGGTGCAGCCCTTGTCGTCGCCCGGGGAAAGGGCCTTGGTCATCACGTTGATGCAATGCATGCAGCGCACGCAGTCCTTGTTGTTCACCTCGAGGGTGTCGTCGTCGTTCAGCGTCAGTGCGTTGGTGGGGCAACGGGTGATGACGTTGTCGATGACGTACTGGCGCCCTTTCTGCTGGACGAAGGCCTTGACCTCCTCCTGGTTCACCTTCATGTCGTCGCGCCAGGTGCCGATGATGGCCATGTCGGCGCGCTGGATGGAGTTGGTGCAGTCGTTGGCGCAGCCGCTGACCTTGAACTTGAACTTGTAGGGCAACGCGGGACGGTGCATGTCGTCCTGGAAGTTGTTCAGCAGGGTGCGCATGATGTTGCCTTCATCGATGTTGGAGTGCTCGCAGCGGGCGGCACCCACGCAGGACATGCCGGTGCGCACGCAGGGACCTGCGCCGCCGAGGTCGAAGCCCAGCTCGTTCATCTCGTCGAAACAGGGCTGGACGGCGTCGGAGTCCATGCCCACCAACATGAGGTTGCCGGTCTGACCGTGCATGCAGATCATGCCGGAGCCGTATTTCTCGTCGATGTCGATGATCTTGCGCAGGATGTCGGTGGTGTAGAAGAAGCCCGGCGGAGGCTGGATGCGCATGGTGTGGAACTCAGCGGCGTTGGGGAAACGGGGTTTGCCCTCGTCGTCCTTCAACTCGGTGAAACGGGGGATGATGCCGCCGCCGTAACCAAAGACGGTGATGGTGCCGCCCTTCCAGTAACCGAGACGGGTTTCGTAGGAAGTCTCCAGTTGACCCAGCAGGTCGTTGGCCATGGCGTTGATGCGCTCGTCGGGGTGCTCGTCGCGCAGGCGCTTGATGCCTTTGATGAAGCTCGGCCAAGGACCATCCTCGAGCTGGTCAATCATGGGGGTGTGGTGTTTTTCGATCGCCATTTTTCAGTCTCCTGACTAGATCGTGAATACGGTGTTTCTCGCTTGGGTCGGCTCTGCGGCCCCGTGGACCAGGCGTCGACCCGTAACTGTTGTCACTCCTCTTGACGCCGGTGGATGAAAACGACCGCCGACTAACGGTCCCACCTTCATCAACAGCTGCCAACTGTAGCCGAGCGATCTCTGCGAGACACTCCGCCATCGGGGGTATTTTCGGGGCTTTCACCTATCCCCAATGGGATAGGCGGCGCGTTCCGGTAGGCCCCGATGCCTGCATCCTGCAACAGAAGTTGCCGGATGTATTGAAAAAACATGAGATCCTGGCGGTTGGGCGCGAGGCACCCGCCGGCCCCATCCAACGCAGTTTAAGTATTTTAGAGTATACTCAAACTGCAAATTGACGGCAGAGGATAGTCAAGTGAAACCGGCGCCGTCAACCAGGATCCAAGAGGTGTTGATCTGGATCAAATCGACACCTATTCTGAAGTGCGAAACCGGCCAATACGATTGGGCAACCGAACAGGAATCGACATGAACCAGAACGAGCCTTTGGCGTTGAGCAACATTCTCGTCTCCAACTACGAGCTCGAGAGTTTCGAGGAGCTGCTGGAGCTGATTCGGGAGTACGCCCGCCACGGCGAGCGTTTCCTCAAGACCGACGTCAAGCCCGAATTTCCCGATACGCCCCCGGACTGGGAAGACCGCATCGAAGCCGCCTTCTGCGGGCGGGTGTGAACATGAAATTCTTCGATGCCGGCCAGCAGTCGGGCGTGGCGCCGGTCTCCCCCGCCGAGGAAGCGGCCGAGAAGGCGCGTCTCGAAAGCGACGTGGTGGAACTGCGCCGACGCCTGGACACATCGCCGACGGACGACCCGCAACGGCCCGAGATCCAGTTGGCGCTCGCCCGTGCGCTGGCCGCCCTCGAGCGCGGTGAGGAGGCTTGGCCGCCAGCGAGGGAGGCGCTGGACCGCTTCATCGAGGCCGAACGGTGGCAACAGGCGGCCGAGGCGTGCGAAGTGCTCTATCTGGCCGACCGGCCCGGCTCCCTGGCGGCCCTGGGGCAAGGCATCTGGTTGGCGGTCACCTATCCCATCGATCCGGAGGTGACCATCACCTTGCTTCAGCATTTGATCGACGATACGCCGCCCGAGGCCGACGGCGCCGCCGTGGCTGCCGCCACCGCGGCTTTCGTTGCGGACCTGCGCGCCACCGGCCCGCAACGCGAAGACCTGCGTTTCTTCACCCAACAGATGCTGGGCAACGTGGCCCGCCGCCACAGCCAGGTGGAGAACCAGGCCCAGTTCGACCACTGGGTTGAAAAACTGGAGCTGGATCAACCCGACAAATTCCTGGTGCGCTTGCGCAACATCGTGGACGTGCTGGTGCAGGACGACTGGTGGTTCGATCGCGAGGCGCTCCAGGCACGGCTCCCGGAGTGACGGCCATGTTCTGGGAAGAAGAGCCCGAAAACGACGTGGTGGAGGCATCCGAGCGGGTGCTGGACCTTGCGTTCACTTTGCGCAGCCGCATGCTGCCGGTGGACCACCTACACGCCCTCAACCGGGCGTTGTCACCCTTGCTCCCCGAGTTGAACGAAGGGTTGGTGGGACTCCACGAGATCCACCTGGCGGCCTCGCAGAACGGATGGGAGCGCCCGGATCCAGCCCTAGGCCAGCATCTGGTTCCGTCGCGCCGCACGCGGATGCGGTTGCGGGTGCCGGTGGAGCTGGCCGACTCGGTGCGCCGACGCCTCGAAGGGGTGACCCTCGATCTCGACGGTTATGAGCTGACCCTGGGCGAGGCGCGCGAGAAACGGCTGTTCAGTCATTCCACCTTGTACGCCCGTCACATGCGCATGGCGGCGGGCGAGGCCGAGGACGAAAATCGTTTCCTCGCGCGCCTGGCGGAAACGCTCGAAACGCGCGGCATCCAGGTGAAAAAAGCGCTGTGCGGACGCACCACCGAGATCGCCACCCCCGAGGGCCCGCTGATCACCCGCAGCCTCATGCTCGCCGACCTCTCTCCTGCCGACTCCCTTCGTCTCCAAGAGGAAGGGCTGGACAACCACCGCCACTTGGGCTGCGGTCTGTTCCTGCCGATGAAAGGAATCCAGACGCCGAAAGAGGCGTGACAGGTCGCGGCACGAAAGCGACATCCCACGCCGGGTTCTTCAGGGCGCCACCGCCTCGATCCGGTAAGCGGCGTGGCAAGCGACGCAGTTGGCCATGAGCTCGGCCAACTGCTGACGGGTGTGGTCGGGGTCGCCCAACTGACGGGCGTCCAGGGCCAATTGATCGAAACGGCGATGGGTATCGAAACCCAACCGCTTGAATTCGAGCGGCAGCTTGGCGATGAGGCCGGCAGGAACGTCGTTCTGGGCCGCCATGCCCACGGCGGATGCCGCATCGGCCGCCGCTTCCATCTTCTCCGCGTTGGCGGCCGCCAGCACCCCCTGCACCGCCGCCAGGAACGCGCGCATCTCGCCCAAGACCAGATCCCGCTCGGCCGGTTCCAAAAGGAGCGCTTGACGTCCGTCGGGCGCCGTTTCGGTGCTGCCTTTCACCACCACTTTGTAGGCCACAGCCACCAGGACCAGCAGCAAAAGTCCCAGGAACGTCCAGCACAGTTTGCACATGATCCGTCTCTTCTCGGAAATCGATCCGCCGCAAGGGTAACCGCTTTGTGCCCCGCCGGCATCTCCAGACCGTAACAAAGTGTTTCGCCCACCCATCGAATCGGGATGCCTCTGCTACCATCCCGGTCATGCCGGAGCGTCCCCACATCCTGGTCGTGGACGACGACGCCGCCTTGCGGCGCCTGCTGCAACGCTACCTCACGGAACAGGGGTTTGAGGTCACCACCCTGGCCGACGGGCGCGGGCTGGATCGGCACCTGGCCGAAACGCCGCCCGACCTGGTGGTGATGGACATCATGCTTCCCGGCGAAGACGGCCTGACCCTCACCCGCCGCCTGAGGGAACGGGGAAACCTGCCGGTCCTGGTGCTTTCGGCGCGAGGGGATGAAGTGGACCGCATCCTCGGCCTGGAGCTTGGGGCCGACGACTATCTACCCAAGCCGTTCAATCCCAGGGAGCTGGCGGCCCGCATCCGGGCGGTGTTGCGACGCCACCGGTCGGGGACCCGGGCGGATGCGGAAGAGGTGGTGGCTTTCGGCCCTTATCGACTCAACCTCACCCGGGGTGTGCTCTGGCGAGACGGCCGGGAGGTGCCGCTCACCAGCGGCGAACGGAGCCTGCTGGAGCTGTTGGCGCGCCACCCCAACCGCGTGCTCAGCCGTGACTGGCTGGTGGAGCAGCTCAAAGGTTACGATCGTTCTCCTTTCGATCGCAGCATCGACGTGCGCATCGCCCGCCTGCGGCAGAAGATCGAACCGGCACCGGGCCGGCCGAAGTACATCCGCACCGTATGGGGCCGCGGCTACCGCTTCACCCCCGAAGGCGACACCGCCTGACCCATGCCGGCACCCACCACCCTGTTCAGCCGCATCGCCCTGACCACGGCCCTGGCGCTCCTCGCATTCGTCCTGCTCACCGGCCTGCTGGTGTTCCGGTTCATTCTGCTGCCCCTGGGACAGCAGGCGGCAGACGACCTGGCCGCCCTGCTGGTCCTTTCGGCCCAGACCTGGGTGGAGCTGCCGCCGGACACCCGGCCCGACTTCGAAACGGAACTCGAGCGCAACCACCGGCTGGCGCTGCGCACCGCGCCGCCTTCGGCCATGGAACCGCTGCGCCATGCGCCACCCTATCTGCGCTTTCTGTCCGAGGCCCTGGCCGCCCGCTTGGGCAAAACCCACCCCCTGTACCGCACCGCGGGTCCCCCCGAACACTATTGGGCCGTGGTGCCGGCCGGAGGCCGTACCCTCTATTTCGGATTCACCCACGAGCGCATCGGTACCCGACCGCCGCTGGCGTTCGTGGGAATCCTCGTCGGGGCCGGCGCGTTCATCCTGGCCACCACCTTGCTTCTGGTGCGCCACATCAGCCGACCGCTGGAGCGCTTCGGCCGCGCGGTCCAGGAGCTCGGACACCGGGGAACCACCCGACCCCTTCCGGAAACGGGGCCACGGGAGCTGGCGCTGTTGGCTCGAAAATTCAACGAACTGGGAGGCGAGATCCGCCGCCTGGTGGACAACCGCACCGTGCTCCTGGGGGGGTTGTCCCACGACCTGCGCACCCCTCTGGCGCGCATGGCCCTGGCCCTGGAGCTGTTGCGGGGCTGTGAAGACGAAACCCTGGTCACACGGCTGAAGCAGGACCTGGACGAGATGGACCGGCTGGTGCGGCGCACCCTGGAACTGGCCCGCGCTCTCCACCTCGAGGCCGACGACGCCCCGAAACGGCCGCTGAACGCGGTGGTGAGCGCCCGCATCGAAACCCGAGCGCCACAGCAGCAGGTGGCGCTGAAGATCTCGGGCGGGTGCCGCCGCCCCGTGGCCGAGCGTCCCCTGGGACGCATTCTGGACAACGTGCTGGACAACGCCTTCCGCTACGGCGCGCCGCCGGTGGAAGTCCGCCTGGAGTGCACCCTCGAAGGGGACCGGCTGTGGGTGCTCGACCGCGGCCCGGGGATCCCGGAAAACGAGCGGGAACGGCTGTTCGAGCCCTTCCATCGGCTGGAGCCTTCGCGCAACCGGGACACGGGAGGCAGCGGCTTGGGATTGGCGGTGGCGCGCCAACTGGCCGAACTGCACGGCTGGCGGATCCGTTTGCAGAACCGGCCCGGCGGAGGCCTTGCGGTCTGTATCGAATTGCCGCCTTGACGCAGCCCCCCTCAAGTGAGCGGCAGCACCACCGCCACCCGAAGCCCACCCAGCGCCGGCGCGCGGTTGAAGCGGATGGTGCCGTCATATAGGGTCACGATGTCGCGAACGATGGCCAGCCCCAGCCCATGGCCGGGACGGTTTTCATCCAGGCGCCCTCCTCGGCCGAGACAGGCCTCGAGGGTCTCTCCGTCGACGCCGGGACCGTCGTCCTCCACCACGAGACGCAAGGCGGCTTCGTCCGCCTCCAGCCGCAGCGACACCTGACCTTGCGCCCATTTGGCGGCGTTGTCCAACAGATTGCCCGCCAGCTCCAACATGTCACTCTGGTCCAGCCGCAGCGCATCCGGCGTCTCCACCGCCACCCGCCACCGCAGCGCCTTGTGGTGGTAGAGGGTCTTGAGCGTTTCCACCAGCGCTTCTATGTCTTCCCGAGGACGAAACACCCGCCCCGCCCCGCCGCGACCCGTGATGCGGGCCCTTTTAAGCTCGCGCTCGACGAGCTGTTGCATGCGCCGGCTCTGAAGCTGCACCGTCTCGTCCCCCAGTGCTTCCCCCCGTCGCAGGATGAGCTGAAGCGGGGTCTTGAGGGCGTGGGCCAGATTGCCCAGGGCATTGCGCGACCGCGCCTGATGCTGGCGCCAGGCGGCCAGCAGCTGGTTGAATTCGTTCACCACCGGCAGCACCTCGGCCGGCACATCGGTGCTCACCGATTCGCGTCCCCCCTTGCGCACCTCGCGCACCTCCGCGCGGATGCGATCGAAAGGGGCGAAAGCGCGGCGCAGCATCCAGCGTTGCAGGACCCACAGGAGCAGCACCGCGCCCACCGAGGCCACCAGGCCGATGCCCACGAAACGCCAAATCGCGGAGAGCAGCGGCGCCACGTCCTCGGCGATGGCGATGTCGAAGGCGGCGCCGTCCTTCCGGTAACGCCGCTCCCACACCAGAAGCCGTTGGCCGCGCGGGCCGTCGGCCAGCCAGTACCGTGGAGCCTCTGGCGAAGCGGGCGGCAGCGCCATCTCGTGGTCCCACAAGGAGCGGGAACGCAGCCGGGCGCCATCCTCGAACCGGATGACGAAATAGTGGCCGGACAACGGCTGGTGATAAATGGGCTGGAGGTTTCCGATCAGGCGCCGTCGATCCACGTCCAACCGAGTGAGAATGGCCTCGGCGTCGTGATGCAAGCGAGAGAGGGCGAACTGGATGGCCGCCTCCCGTCCGATCCAGGCGGCGATGGCCAGCAGCAGCAGCAGGATCGCCAGGAGCATCACCGCCAGCAGGCGCCCCAGTCGGCTCTCCAGGGTCCGCGGCGCCTCAGCCGTGGAAGACATAGCCCTGCCCCCGCCGGGTCTCGATCCGCCCCCGCCCGATCTTCTCCCGCAGGCGCCGCACATACACCTCGATGAGGTTGCTGTCGCGGTCGAAATCCTGCTCGTAGACGTGTTCGGTCAGGCGCGTCTTGGAGAGCGGCTTGCCGGGGTTCATCATGAAATAACGCAACAGACGGAACTCGGTGCCGGTGAGCGCCACCGTGCGGCCGTCGTCGAACCGCACCTGCTGATGCTCCTCGTCCAGCACCAGGTCGTTCACCCGCAATTCCTGCGCCACCCGGCCGTGGCTGCGTCGGAGGAGGGCCTGGATGCGGGCGAGCAGCTCTTCGGTGTGGAACGGCTTGGTGAGGTAGTCGTCGGCGCCGGCCTTGAGTCCCTCCACCTTGTCCATCCAACTGTCGCGGGCGGTGAGGATGAGCACCGGGGCCGCCATGCCGTCGGCCCGCCAGGTACGCAACACCTCCAGCCCACCCATCTCCGGCAGACCAAGATCCAGCACCACCAGGTCGTACTCCTCCGTCCGCCCGAGGAACAGCGCCTCGGAACCGTCGGCGGCGCGATCCACGGCGTACCCGGCTTGACGCAGGCTGGGCGCGAGCACCTCCACCAAGGCGGCGTCGTCCTCCACCAGAAGCAGTCTCATTCTTCGTCCTCGAATTCCCGTTTCACCACATCGGCGGTGCGGGGATCCACCAACAGCTCTTCCACCCGCCCGTCGGGAAGCAGCAGCTCGATCTCATACAAGAGCCGACCGCCCTCTTTCTCCCGTTCCACCTCAAGGATGCGGCTCCGGGCGGGCACGTCGAGCCGCAGCAGCAGTTCTTCCAACGGAAGCGGCCCATCCGCTCCCCGGCTCGCGTGATGCCAATCGCCTTGCGGATGGACCCGAACATGGCCACCATCGCCCATCTGCCACGACCACCAGAAGGCGCCGCCGGCGAACGCCAAAACCAGAAGGAGCAGCAGAATCGGAAAAGACGGTCGCACGGCCATGTCGGACGGGAGCGGGATCGGATGGCCATTGTATGGCCGGGGAGCTGAAATCAAACTGAACGCCGTTTTCAGCTTGGATTCAGTCTAGATCCGTACACTGCCGCCCACTCCCTCTTCGAATGGACAGGCAGATGACCCAAGGTCAGCACGTTCGAATACCCTGGTTGTGGCTGATGCTGCTGCTCACGCTGCTTTCCCCCTTGCAGGCCGCCACCTTGGCCGAAGCAGTGAATGCGGCGCTGGATCGGCACCCGGAAAAAGTCCTGCCCGCCGCCCAGCGGAAGGTGGAGGCCGGCCATCGTCGTCAGGCGGAGACCCTGCTCGGCGGCGACCCCGAGATCCAGGTGTCGGCGGCCGGGGACGATTTCGGATCCGATTTCGGCTATGAAGAGTACGTGGCGGGTGTCTCGGTCCCCGTGGCCTTGCCCGCCCAACGCAGCGCCCACGGATTGCTGGCCGATCGCATGGCTCTGGCCGCAGAATCGGCCGCGATCACACTCCGCTGGCGGGTGGCCGGTGAAGTGATCGACCGCGCCTGGCGATTGCGCATCGCGCGCACCGACCTGAAAGAGGCCACCCGCCAGTGGGCGGCGGCGCGCGCCCTGGTGAAAGACATTCAACACCGGTTCGACGTGGGCGAGGTGAGCCGAAACGACCTTCTGATGGCCCGCCAAGACCTGGTGAGCGTGGAGTCGAGTTACCAGGAAGCGCTGGACGCCCTCCAGAAAGCGCGTTTGGCATGGCACAACCACACCGGCCTGGACGCGGTGCCGGAAGACCTGGACACATGGTCCGCCACGATGAAATCGCGCCCTCTCAAAGACCATCCGGCCCTGGCCAGCGCCCGCGCCGAAGTGGAGATCGCCCGCGCGCGGGTAGAAGCGGCCCGTGCCCAGCGCCGGGCGCCCCCCGTGATCTCCCTGTTCGCCAAACGGGACCGCGGCAGCCGTCACGAAGAGTACACCGATGCCCTCGGGGTGTCGCTCAGCGTCCCCTTGGGCACCCAAACGCCCGCCGCGGCGGCCATCGCCGAAGCGGAGGCGGAACTCACCCGCGCCCAGGCCCGGCTGGCGGCCGCCCGGAGGGATCTCGTCCAACGGCAACGGGAAGCGGAACAGACTTTGTCCCGCGCCCTCCATCTGCATCGCCTGGCGCAAGAGAACCACCGGTTGTCACGGTCTCGCCTCAAGCTGGCGCAACGCGCCTTCGAACTGGGAGAGATGGATCTCTACCAACTGCTGCTGGCGCGCCGCCAGTCCCATCAGGCCACCCGCGAATTGCGCCTGCGTGAACTCGAAAAAGGCCGAGCCCAAGCCATGGTGTACCACCTTTCCGGAGAGACTCCCCGATGAACAAGATGCTGTTTGCCGTCGCCTTGCTGATCGCGGCCCTGCCGGCCGCCGCCCAGCGGATCGCCATCTCCCCCGAACAAGCCCGAGCTCTGGGAATCCGCACCACGGAGGTGGAGCCGGTGCACCGCGCCTGGGGCACCGCCTGGCCGGCCAAGGTGGTGGTGCCCAACGCCCAGTTGCTGGTGGTGACGGCGCCGCAAGAAGGGCTGCTCACCCGCCTGGAGGTGGCTGAAGGAGAGCCGGTGCGCAAGGGGCAGCGGCTGGCGGTGATCCAGAGCCCGCGCCTGGTGGAAGAACAACGGCTCTATCTCGAAGCGCTCACCCGACTGGGCCTGGCGCGGGCGGAGCTCAACCGCGACCGGCAGCTCAAGGCCGAAGGCATCATCCCCGAGCGCCGCTTTCTCGAAACCCGCGCCCGTTACACCCAGGCGCGCACGGAAGTGGAGCAGCGGCGTCAAGCCCTCATGCTCGCCGGCATGGACGAAGGGGCGGTGCGCGAGCTGGAGAAAGCTCACAAGCTCTCCGCCACCCTGGAGGTGCGCTCGCCCATGGACGGCGTGGTGCTCGAACAACTGGCCACCCCCGGCCAAAGGGTGGAAATCGCCAGTCCCTTGTACCGGATCGGTCGCCTGGACCCACTCTGGCTGGAGATCCAGGTCCCTTATGAACGACTCGAATCGGTGCGCACCGGCATGGCGGTCAAAGTGGAGAAGCCCCAGGTGGAGGGACGCATCGTCACCGTCGGCAGCATGATCCAGGGTGAGAACCAGAGCGTGCTGGTGCGCGCCGAAGTGCCCAATCCGGAACGGAGGCTGCGTCCCGGTCAGTTCGTCCAGGTGCGGCTGGCGCGGGTGGAGGAGGGCCGGGTCTGGCGGGTACCGCGCCGCGCCCTCCTGCGCGCCGAGGGCAAGACCTGGGTGCTGGTGGAACGGCCGGGCGGTTTCGACCCGGTGCCGGTCGCAGTGACCACGGAAGAGCCCGACGCCCTAGTCGTCGAAGGCGACTTGAAAGCCGGTGACCGCGTGGCCACCACCGGGACCGCCGCCCTCAAGGCGGCCTGGCTGGAAGGGGGCGAATGATGCTGGCCCGGCTGATTCAGTTCGCGCTCACCCAGCGCCTGCTCATGCTGCTCGTGGTGGCACTTCTGGCCGGCGGTGGCTGGGTGGCCTTCCAGAAGACCCCCATCGACGCTTTTCCAGACGTCTCCACCACCCAGGTGAAGATCGTCATCAAGGCGCCGGGCATGACGCCGGAAGAGGTGGAGTCGCGCATCACCGCGCCGGTGGAAGTGGAGATGCTCGGCATCCCGCACATGGAGATGCTGCGCTCGGTCACCAAGTACGCCCTCACCGACATCACCGTGGATTTCGAGGAGGGCACCGACGTCTACTGGGCGCGGCAACAGGTGGCAGAACGGCTCTCCGCCATCTGGGAGGACCTGCCCGACGACATCAGCGGCGGCATCGCACCACTCACCACTCCGCTGGGAGAGATGTTCATGTTCTCGGTGGACGGCGGCGACCTGGATCTGCGTCAGCGGCGCGATCTTCTCGACTGGGTGATCCGACCGGCTCTGCGCACCGTCCCCGGCGTGGCCGACGTCAACGCCCTGGGCGGTCTCGTTCGCACCTTCGAAGTGGTTCCCGACAACGCCCGCATGACCGCCCGCGGCATCAGCCTGGCCCGGTTGCGCGAGGCCTTGGAGGCGAACAACCGCAACGACGGCGCCGGCCGCCTCAACGACGGCGAAGAGGTGCTGCTGGTGCGCACCGAAGGGGCCATCGCCACCTTGCAGGACGTGCGCGACATCGTGGTGCGCGCCGACCCCGAGCGCCCGGTGCGGGTGGGCGACGTGGCCGACGTGCGCATCGGTTCCCTCACCCGCTACGGCGCCGTCACCAAAGACGGCAAGGGCGAGGCGGTGGAAGGGCTGGTGTTGGGACTTCGCGGCGCCAACGCCAATGAGTTGGTCAAGGGGGTGCGCGCCAAGTTGGAAGAGCTGGCCCCCGGCCTGCCCGAAGGGGTGGAGATCAGTGTTTTCTACGACCGGGGCAAGCTCGTCTCCAAAGCGGTGGGCACCGTCACCAAGGCGCTCACCGAAGCGATCGTGCTGGTGGTGGTCCTGTTGGTGCTTTTCCTGGGCAACCTGCGCGCCGCCCTCACCGTCGCCCTGGTGCTGCCGCTCGCGGCGCTGGTCACCTTCATCCTCATGCACCGGTTCGGCATGTCGGCCAACCTCATGTCCCTGGGAGGGTTGGCCATCGCCATCGGCATGCTGGTGGATGCCGCCGTGGTGGTGGTGGAAAACATCGTCACCCATCTGGCCCGTCGCGGCGAAAGCCGGCTGCCGCGGCTCCATCTGATCTATCGTGCCGCCCGGGAAGTGGCCCTGCCCATGGCCTCGGGCATCCTCATCATCATCATCGTCTTCCTCCCGCTGCTCACCCTCCAAGGACTGGAAGGCAAGCTGTTCATTCCCGTGGCGCTCACCATCGTGTTCGCCCTGTCCGGCTCCTTGTTGCTGTCCTTGACCGTGATTCCGGTCTTCTCTTCCTATCTGCTGGGCAAGGTTTCGCACCGAGAGCCATGGCTGGTCCGTCTGTTGCACAAGATCTACACCCCTGTTCTGGGCTGGTGCCTGAACCATGTGAAGACGGTGGTGGGGGTGGCGCTGCTGTTGCTGGCCGGAGCCGGTTACCTCTATACCCAAGTGGGCAAGACTTTCATGCCCACCATGGACGAAGGGGATCTCATCGTGCAACTGGAGAAACTTCCGTCCATCAATTTGGATCGCTCCATCCAGATCGACATGGCCTTTCAGCGCGCCCTGCTGGAACGGGTACCTGAGGTCACTTCGGTCATCGCCCGGACCGGCTCGGACGAACTGGGCCTCGACCCCATGGGACTAAACGAAACCGACAGCTTCCTGGTGCTCAAGCCGGTCGAGGAATGGGAGGTGCCGGACAAAGAGGCGCTCAAAGAGAAGATCCGCAAGGTGCTGGACGACTTTCCCGGCGTGGCCTACACCTTCACCCAACCCATCGAGATGCGCGTCTCCGAAATGCTCACCGGGGTGCGCGGCGACCTGGCCATCAAGATCTTCGGCGAGGATCAGGCGTCGCTCAACCGCACCGCCGAAGCGGTGGTCAAGGTGGTGCAGCAGATCGAAGGCGCAACCGAGGTCTATACACCGCGCAACGAAGGCGCCCAGTATTTCAAGCTGGTGGTGGACCGCCTCGCCGCCGGCCGACTGGGGTTGGACGTGGACGCTCTGGAAGACGCCCTGCGCGCTCAGATCGAAGGGCTCCGCCTGGGCACCATCTATGAAGGTACCCGCCGCGTGCCCCTGGTGATCAAAGGGCCGCCCGAGGTGCGCAACTCCCCGGCCACCTTCGCCGGCCTGCACCTGGCCCTGCCCGATGGACGCCAGGTGGCCCTGTCCAGCATCGTCAAGATGGAACGGGTGGAAGGTCCGGTGTCGGTGAACCGAGAAAAGGGCAAACGGATGGCGGTGGCCATCGCCAACGTGGAAGGGCGCGACCTGGTGGGCTTCGTCGAGGAGGCCAAACGCCGGGTGGCGGAACAGGTGAAGCTCCCCACCGGTTTCTATCTGGAATGGGGCGGCGAATTCGAAAATCAGCAACGGGCCGCTCGCCGCCTCTCCATCGTGGTGCCGGTGGCCATTGGACTGATCTTTCTCATTCTCTTCTCTACCTTCCGGTCGGTGCGCCAAGCGGTGCTGGTGCTCTCCAACATCCCATTCGCCCTGGTGGGCGGCGTGGCCGGACTGTGGATCACCGGAGAGTATCTTTCGGTGCCGGCCTCGGTGGGCTTCATCGCCCTCCTTGGCATCGCCGTCCTCAACGGGGTGGTGATGGTCACCTATTTCAACCAGCTCCACGCCATGGGCCGCTCGCTCCACGACACCGTGGTGGAAGGGGCCAACCGCCGCTTGCGCCCGGTGCTCATGACCGCCTCCATCGCTGCTTTCGGCCTGGTCCCCCTCCTGTTCGCAGCGGCCCCGGGTCGGAGATCCAGCGCCCCTTGGCCATCGTGGTCATCGGCGGCCTCATTTCGGCCACCGCCCTCACCCTCATCCTGCTGCCCATTCTGTACCGACGTTTCGCCTTTCCACGGGAGAAGACCGCATGAGTCCGTCCGAGATGCAGACCACGGCCGGTGAACATCTGCTTTCGCTGGTGGTGCCGCCGGCCCTCACCGATCCGCTCGTCGATTGGTTGCTGGAGCAGCCCGAGGTGATCGGCTTCATCAGCCTGCCGGTGAACGGCTATGGGGGCTCGGAACACGCCATGAGCGCGGCCGAAAAGGTGGCCGGCTACCGCAAGGGATGGCTGATCCAAACCCACCTCGAGGCCCGAGTCGCGAACGCACTGCTCGACCGGCTCAAGCGCCGCTTCGCCGGTTGCGAGCTCCACTACTGGATCACGCCCCTGCTCTCGGCCGGCAACCTGGGTGCGCCCTGGACGGATGACGCCCCAGAGCGGCTCGACTAAAATTCCGCCAGGTTTTCTTCCACCCAACCCGGGTGTCGCGCCACCGACGCCCCATCCGCAGGAGGTGAAACGATGCCTTACGAAGTGAACGGTCGCACCATAGAAACCGACGACAACGGCTATCTGGCCGATCCCAACGACTGGGACGAAGAGGTGGCCAAGGTGATCGCCGAGGCCGAAGGCGTGGCGTTGACCCAGGAGCACTGGGACGTCATGAAATACCTGCGCGACACCTATTTCGAGGAGGGCGGCCACCAACCCAACAACCGGGAGATGATCAAGGCCATGTCCAAGATCTGGGGCCGCAAGGTGGGCTCCAAGGACCTGTTCATGCTCTTTCCCGGCGGCGGCGGCCCCTCCAAGCAGGCCGCCAAGATCGCCGGCCTGCCGGAGACCAAGCGCAAGGGCGGCTACTGATCCGCCACGGACAGGGCCGAAACGATGAAGGCCACCCTCCGACGGGTGGCCTTTTTTCGCGCCGGGCCGCTTCGAGCCGCATGGGCGGCGGCCCGTCACTTCAGGTCATTTCCGTTTCCAGCTCCCGTCCGTTTTGTACCAATAGCCCTTGGGCGCCTCTTCCACCCAGATGCGGGCGAAGGTTTTGCGGATTTCATCCTCCCATTCGGGATGGCCGTTGGCACGGGCGATCTCACGGTAGAGGGCGTTGCGATCCTCGTTTTCGTCCGCCACCAGCTTCTTGAGCCGGTTGCGCTGGTTCAAGGGCACCGGCTTGAGGGTGCGCACCTCCACCAAGCCGCGGGCGTTGAAGCCGATGGCCCCGGCCCGATACCAGGGCGCCAAGGCCTTCTGCCGCTTCTGCATGGACTGACGCAGGCGGGCGATGGCCGGCGTGTTGATGTTGATGTCCGCCTGCGCGGCGTGGGCCTGGGGCACCATCGTCTCGAGAAGATGGAGCACCATCCGCAACGCGCCGGAAGGTCCGTCCAGGGCGGCCCCGTTCTGCCCTTCGGCGGGCGCCGCTTCCGGCTCGGCCGCCTCCGTCCCTTTGAGCACGTCCCGAACGATCACCCGCGCCGCTTCCTCGGCGGCCGCGGCGGGAAAATAGATGTTGATGGTCACGCAGGCACTGAGCAGCAGGCTCAGCAGGGGCCAACCGGCTCTCTTGATCATCTCGTTCACTCCACGACGGCTTTCTGGACTCGAATGTTGCGCAGGCGCGAAAGCAGCTCTTTCCAAGCCACGCGGTGGTTGCGCCCGATGACGTCCACCCGCGGCAGCAATGCGCCCTTGACGATATAGTACCCTCCTCCGGTACGCGGAGCACCATCGAGATGGGCGGTGTCCCCTTCGAGGCGCACACGCAACGCCAGGCGGTCGTAGGCAAACGTCTTGAAGACGCCGAGAAAGGTGCCGGACAGGCCGGACGCCACGCCGTTGCCCAGTTCGGTGAGGTCGTCGATGGCGCGCTGACTGATGCGATGGGGACGGGGGTCGTCGGACGGCGAGCGCAGCTCGGCGTCGAAGGCCGCCAACTCCCACCCCACCAGGCGCAGGTTGCGCACCCGCCCTTCCAGGCTGCCCTCGATGCGACCGAAGGAGAAGGTGGCCGAAAGCTGGGCGAGGTCCAGGTTCTCCAGCCGCAAACGGGTCTCCAACACGGGCGCCGGCCCCAGCGGATCCTGGATCTCCAGCCCTTCGACCACCACTTTGCCGCCGAAGAGTTCCACCACCAGATCCCCTTCCAACGACAACCGCCCTTCGTGGTAGTGGAGGCGCGGCAACACCGCGTTCACTTCCCCCTGCAACGGCGGCCAGGAGAGCGCCCGGCTCAGCGCTTCCAATTTCACCCCCTTCAGCCGGGCGCCGGCCACCGCCTCCAACGCGCCGGAAAGAAATCCCGTGAGCATCAGTCCGGTGATCTCCAGTCGGCCGTCGAGCAGGTCGAGGGAGAAAGGGGCCACCGTCACACGGTCGCCCGCGGCCTGTAGCTGCAGTCGGGTACCACCCAATCCGATGCGGTACAGGCCGGCTTCCCGCCAGGCCAGGGTGGAATCCCGGGGGGCGTCCTCCCGCGCCCAGTTCAGATCCGCGTCCACCCCGGCCAACCTGAAACGGCCGCCGCGGTCCGCCACCGTCACCCCGTCCAGCATCAATCCCAACGCTTCGGGCCCGTCCGCCCCCCAGACGAGTGTTCCCGAGGCCCGCCCTTCGACCTCCAAATCGTCCAGGGCGGTGCCGATGAGAACGGGTTGCAACAGCGACGGATAGGCCTGCTCCAGATCATCGAGGGCGGCCCGCAGACGCAAGCCGTGAAGCCGCCCGCCATGCCAGCGCAAACGCCCCGCGGCGTGGAACACCCCATCCATGGCGGCTTCGAAATGGGAGAGGCGCAGCTCGCCCGGCGCGACGCGACCGCGCACCGCCACCCGCAACGGTCGTTCGAACGCCAGATAGAACGGATCCAGATAGAGCTGTCCGTCGGACAGGGTGAGCTCCACCGATCCCGCGGCCGAACCATCCCGACCCCGCCCCTCCAGCGTCAATACGGCGGAAAGCCCTTCGCCCACCCGCAACCCATCGACATCCGAAAAGGCCGCTTCCGCCAATGTCCACCGGCCGTGCACGCGCCATCGACCATCGGTCTCCAGCGCCCCGGCGAAGCGGCCGCCGAGCCGCCCGCGCGGCTGCCACTCGACGAACCAGCGCCGACCGGGCACCGCCAGGTCCAGCCCCCGAAAGCGAAGATCGGCCCGACTCTGGGCGCCCGAGACGCTCAAAGTGCCTTCGATGCGCCCACCATCGAGCGACAACGGCGACAGCGACAGCGTCAGCCCCTCACCGGTCTTGGCCCCCCGTAACCGTCCCTGAACCGATTTCCAAGGCGGCATCGCCAAGGTGAGTCGGGCATCCGGACAGCGGACATCGCCCGTCTCATCCAGCTCCAGCCGAGGACAGGCCAATCGCAGATCCCGACCCTCCAGCGCCGCCGGCTCGAGGCGGAAGCGCGCCACCTTCAGCTCGAGCGCGGGCAGAGGCCCTTCCACCTCCAGGGCCAGGTGCAGGGGACCGGCCTCCCAGCCGTCGCCCTCCAGGCGCGCGGCGTCCAACGCCAACACCGCCCCCCGGGCGGATGACACGGCGACGACGAGACAAAGGCCGAGACGCGACAACAGCGACATCGGGTTCCCCCATGCAGACCGTGGATGGCCCCTGATGGCCCCATGGCACACTGTAGCCCATCCGACCGGATCGAGACCATGCGCCATGGCCGCCATCGAAACCGTGACCGCGCCCCTGGTGGTCCGCTTTTCCGACGGACGCGAAAAGGTGGTGGCGCGCGCTTTCCCCCACCCTCGCGGACTGGTCTATCTGGACCTCTTCTGGCACCTTTCCACCCCCGACCGGGCCGCCCACCTGGTGGAAGGCGAGCTGCGCGGCGAAGGCCCCTGGCGCGTGGGCGATGTCACCTTGCGGGTGCTGGGGTGCCACCACATCGACCCCCATTTGCAAGCGCAGTTCCTCTCCTGGAAGCACCACCTGGAGACGCACGGGGACCGGTATCCGCCCGAAGAACAGATCCGCGAGATCGCCCGAAAGCTGGGATGCCGCTTCGGAGAAGAGGACGAGGAGGGCCGCGGCGGTTTGCGTTGAGGTTTTCATCCCGGAGGCACAGAGGACACGGAGGAATCGGATGCTGGACCGGCCAAACTTCCCCTCTCTGTGCCTTCCCCGCCTTCGTGGTTCCCTTCTACGAGTCGTAGGCCGGACGAGGCCGCGCAGCGGCCGACTCCGGCAACAACCCACAGGCC
>CAYOJM010000030.1:0-10373 GCA_964404295.1 uncultured Sedimenticola sp.
GGTGCGAGCGGTATCACCTCGAATACGGAGACTTGGCGTCGGCCGTGGCCCAAATGGAGGCGTTGGCCGCTTCATGAGCCCGCCCGTCCTGCTTCGCTTGCTGCGCGATCCCGGCTGTGCGGGGCAACTCTCCCCGCAAGAGTGGGATCTGGTCATTCGGCAGGCCCGGGCAGCCCGCCTGTTGGCGCGGATCGAACCCCTCTGCCGGGTGGCGGACAACTGGGAGGACCTTCCTCTCCGGGTGCGCGACAATGTGCGCGGCGAGCGGGTCTGGGCCGATTACTACCAGGTGCGCGTCCGTTGGGAGCTCCATGCCGTGCGCCGCGCTCTGCGCGATCTGGAGATACCCCTCATGCTCCTCAAGGGGGCCGCCTATCTCGTGGCGGAGCTGCCGCCTTCGGAAGGGCGCACACTCTCCGATCTCGATCTCCTGGTGCGCCGGGAGGATCTGGAAAGGGTGGAGGTTCGTTTGCAGGAGCAGGGTTGGGAGAGTCGGCTGGAGGACGACTACGACCAGCGTTACTATCGGGAATGGATGCACGAGATCCCCCCGCTCGTCCATCCCCGCCGGGGGGTGGAGGTGGATCTGCACCACAACCTGCTCGCGCTCACCGGCCGCTACCGCGTGCCGGCGGCATCGTTGTGGCGCGAAGCTCGGCCCCTGGAACCGGGGCTCCTGCTGCCGGCACCCACCGACCTCATCCTGCACAGCGCCGTCCACCTCGTGGTGAGCGACGAGCTTCGCGGTGGGCTGCGCGATCTGTTCGATATCCATCAGCTCTACCTCCACTACCGGGACCGGGAAGCCGACTTCGACCAGCGGCTTGCCGAGCGGGCCCGCGAGCTGGGGGTAGCGCGGCCTTTCTGGTATGTGGTGCAGGCGGCCCACCGGCTGCTGGGCACGCCTTTTCCCCCCTCCTTGTTGGAGCCACCGCCGGGGGAGGCGCCCGGCGCTCTTACCGCGCGGCTCATGAACCATCTGGTGGCGAAGGTGCTCACACCCCGGCTCCCCACGGAACCCCGGCCGGCGCTGGCTCAATGGCTGCTCTACGTCCGTTCCCACTGGGTGCGGATGCCTCCCGGGTTGCTGGCGAGCCATCTGATGCGCAAGGGATGGCGGCGATTGCATGGGGAGGCCGGCAAGGGTTGAACCCGCGGGCCGTCCGCGGTATCAAACTAACGAGGTCGTGACCGCGTTCCGGCTTTGGCGCGTCGCGCCTTTGGAAAGGGGGGTTCGCGGCCGACGGTTCAAACGTAACCAAACGTCGAGGCGTGCCATGACGACCGAAACCGTTCGTCCCACCCACTCCCTCATGGAGTTCTTCCGGCGCCGTCTCCAGCGCGAGGCGGAGGCGTTGGGGCTGGAGCCGCCGCCGGCGGAGGAGACCCTCTGGTATTTGTGTGACGTCTTGGGCCGTTTCAGCCGCAGCGAGCACCTGTTCGACTACTTCGATGGTCGGTATGGCGTGCGCCCTCTGGCTCTGGTCTACGGCGACGCGCTGGCGGCCCCCAACGATCGGGTGCGCTGCCAGCTGCTCCAGCGGCTTGGCGAGCTGGCCTTGTTCGCCGGCGCTTTCCTGCGCGAGCGTTATCGACGCTGGGGCATCCGTCGTGACTATTTCGTCGGCATGGGAAGCGGCGCCTATGAGTACCTGGCCGAGAATGCGCCGGACAATCGGCACGTCTATCGCGATCTGGGACACAGGTTCCAGCCCTTGCTCGAGCTGGTGGCCGCGGCCGGGGAACCCGACGCCGACGCCGACCCGCGTCGGGTCATGGCGCTGTATCAACAGTGGTTGCGTACTCGGGACCCCCGCCTGGCGCGGCGGTTGCGGCGATTGGGGATCGCTCTGGCGTGAGGCGGCCCGGGTTCGGAGCCCGAACGGCCGGGACGGCCGTGGATCCCACCTTGGATTCTCCTTGATCAGGCCGGCGGCTTCCCCTAGAATCCGCCCTCCGATCCGCCATCGGGCGGCCACTCCTTGCCTCACCGCCTCCGCGGGAGGCTGATTCAGACCGAAAGGAGCGACAATGCGACATTACGAGATCGTCTTCATGGTCCATCCGGACCAGAGTGAGCAGGTTCCTGCCATGATCGAGCGCTACCGCGCCACCATCGAGGAGCAAGGTGGCAAGATCCACCGCCTCGAGGACTGGGGGCGTCGGCAGCTGGCCTATCCCATCAACAAACTGCACAAGGCCCACTACGTGCTCATGAACATCGAGTGCAAGGGCGAGACGCTGAACGAACTGGAGACCGCGTTCCGCTTCAATGATGCGGTTCTGCGTCATCTCACCATCCGGCGCGAGGAGGCCATCACCGAGCCGTCCCCGCTGGCCAAGACCGAAGAGAAGGACGCCGCCCCCGAAGCGGCGGCCTGAACCTTGTGCAGGAGTGATTGAATCATGGCCCGTTACTATCGTCGCAGAAAATACTGCCGTTTCACGGCGGAAGGCATCACCGAGATCGATTACAAGGATCTCAACCTGCTCAAGCAGTACGTGAGCGAAACCGGGAAGATCGTCCCCAGCCGCATCACCGGCACCAGCGCCAAGTACCAGCGTCAGCTGGCCAAGGCCATCAAAAGGGCGCGTTTTTTGGCGCTGTTGCCTTACACCGACCGCCACAAATAGTCACGGAGCCATCCGCGGTCTAGCCGCGGGTCGGGCCGCGCCGCAGTCCCGGGCGCGATGCCCGTCTCCAAACGGACGAATGCCATGAAGGGGCTGGCGGCGTGGATCATGAAAGGCCGGACGCAGGCGGCGTCGGCGGCGTCCCTGTTTCTGGTCCTGGCGCTCATCGTCACGCCTTCCGGGCTGTTCAGCGCGGCGGTGATCGGCCTGGTCACCTTGCGGCTGGGCGCCCGGGAAGGGGTGTGGGTGGCCTTCCTGTCGACCCTGGTGTCGGCCGTGTTGGGAGGGCTTCTTTTCGGCCAGCCGCTGGCGTTGCCCGTGGCGGGGTTGGCGCTCTGGGTGCCCATGATGGGGTTGGCGCTGGTGTTGCGTACGACCCGCTCGCTGCGTTTGGCCGTGGAAGCGGCGGTGGTTGCAGCGGCCTTGTTGGTGGTGGTGCAGCATCTGATGTTGGACGACGTCACCGCCCATTGGAAAGGGGTGTTGTCCGACTACGCGCAGCAGATCCTCGACCCGGCGGTGGTGAGCGAGGCCGAACGCCGGATGATGGTGGACCAGCTGGCGCCCTGGATGGCCGGGGGTCTTGCGGCGGCTTGGTTGGTGCAGTCCCTTTTGGCGCTGTTCCTGGCCCGTGGCTGGCAGGCGCTGCTGTACAATCCCGGAGGGTTCGCCACCGAGTTCCGCTCGCTGCGTCTCGGACGGTGGCTGCTGGTGGTGGTTCCGCTGCTGCTGCTCGCCGGCATGGCGGAAGATCGGCCGGGATTGGCGGGCCAGACGGCCCTCGTGGGCATGACCGCCTTCCTGTTTCAAGGAGTGGCCGCGGTTCATGGGCTGGTGGCGCGCTCGAAGAACGGCGGATTGTGGCTGGCGGGGTTCTATTTCATGTTGGTCATCGGCATGCCGGCGAGTTTCACGCTGGTCTCCGCTTTCGGATTCGCCGACGGCCTGATCGATTTTCGGACGAGGGTCCGGTCTCGTGGTTCCGGCAACGGAGACGAGTGAACAAACCGAGAGGTGTTGAACGATGGAAGTGATCCTTCTGGACAAGGTGACGGGCTTGGGCGAGCTGGGCGACAAAGTGACCGTCAAGGCCGGCTACGGCCGCAACTACCTGATCCCCAGCGGCAAGGCGGTGCCCGCCACCAAGGAGAACCTGATCGAGTTCGAAAAGCGGCGCGCCGAGCTGGAGAAGCAGGCGGCCGAAAAGCTGGCGGCGGCCCAGGAGCGCAAGACGGCGGTGGAGAACCTCGGATCGGTGACCATCGCCCACAAAGCGGGCGACGAGGGCAAGCTCTTCGGCTCCGTGGGCACCAGCGACATCGCTCGTGCCTGCAGCGAGGCCGGCGTGGAGGTCAAGAAGGCCGAAGTGCGTCTGCCGGAAGGTCCCATGCGCACCACCGGCGAGTTCGAAGTGGTGCTCCATCTGCACCCCGACGTGAACGCCGTCCTCAAGGTGATCGTCGTTCCCGAGGAGTGAAAACGGCCCGGTCCGGGCCCCATGGTGTCGGATGCGCCGCTGCGGTCGCGAAACCGCGGCGGCTTCGTCCTTCGAGGCGCGCGTTCCCGGCGCGGGCCTTTTCCTGGTAACCTTGCGCCATGTCCCTCGACGCTTCCGCACCCGATCTTCCCGCTGATGCCGAAGTGGACGCGCTGCGCGTGCCGCCCCATTCGGTACAAGCGGAGCAGGCGGTGCTGGGCGGGCTCATGTTGGACAACTCGGTCTGGGATCAGATCGCCGATCGGGTCGGCGCCGAGGATTTCTATCGTCGGGAACACCGCTTGATTTTCGAGGCGGTCGCCCGGTTGGCGGACGAGAACAAGCCGTTCGACGTGGTCACCCTGGCCGAGGTGCTGGAACGGGAAGGCACCTTGGACGACGTGGGCGGCCTGCCCTATCTCGCCGCCCTGGCCGAGGATACCCCCAGCGCCGCCAACGTCCGCGCCTATGCCGATATCGTGCGCGAGCATTCGGTGGTGCGCCAGCTCATCCGGGTGGGGACCGAGATCGCCGAAAGTGGCTTTCGTCCGGAGGGGCGCAAGGCGGCCGAGCTGCTCGACGAGGCGGAAAACAAGGTCTTTCGCATCGCAGAGCAGCGGCAACGCGAAGGGAGCGGGTTCCAGCCCATCAAGGGGCTGCTGGCCAAGGCCATCGACCGCATCGAGGAACTCCATGCCAGCGATCAGCCCATCACCGGAGTGAGCAGCGGCTTCGACGACTTCGACCGCATGACGTCGGGGTTGCAACCGTCGGATCTCATCATCGTGGCCGGCCGGCCCTCCATGGGCAAGACCACCTTCGCCATGAACATCGCCGAGAACGTGGCCATACAGTCCGGGCTGCCGGTGGCGGTCTTTTCCATGGAGATGCCGGGCGAGGCGTTGACCATGCGCATGATGTCCTCTCTCGGCCGCATCGACGGCCACCGCATCCGCACCGGAAAACTGGAAGACGACGAGTGGCCACGGCTCACATCGGCCATCAATCTGCTCAGCCAGGCCAAGCTGTTCATCGACGACACACCGGCGCTCACGCCCACCGAGCTGCGTGCCCGGGCGCGCCGGCTCATGAGGGAACAGGGCGAGTTGGGGCTCATTGTCATCGACTATCTGCAGTTGATGCAGGCGCCGGGCGCGGCGGAGAACCGGGCCAACGAGATCTCCGTCATCTCGCGCAGCCTCAAGGCCCTGGCCAAGGAGCTCGAGGTGCCGGTGATCGCGCTCTCCCAGCTCAACCGTAACCTGGAACAGCGGCCCAACAAGCGGCCGGTGATGTCCGATCTGCGCGAGTCGGGTTCCATCGAGCAGGATGCCGACCTGGTGGTCTTCATCTACCGCGATGAGGTCTACAACGAGGAGAGCCCCGACAAGGGAATGGCCGAGATCATCATCGGCAAGCAGCGCAACGGTCCCATCGGCACCGTCAAGCTCACCTTCCTCGGTCAGTACACCAAGTTCGAGAACTACATCAGCGACGGTTATGGCGAGCTCCATTGACGCCGCCCGTCGAGGGTAGGCCGGTGTCTTTCCTTCCCCGCGTGGAGATCGATCGGGCGGCGCTGCGTCACAACCTGGAGGTGGCGCGCGGCCATGCGCCGGGCCGGCGGGTGATGGCGGTGATCAAGGCCGACGGCTACGGCCACGGCCTGCTCGAGGTGGCGGGGGCGCTGGCGGGGGCGGACGCGTTTGCCGTGGCCCGGGTGGACGAAGGGTTGCAACTGCGCCGGGACCGGGCCGCGGCGCGCATCCTCGTGTTGGCCGGTGCTCACGACGCCGACGAGCTGGAAGCCGCCGCCGCCGCCGATCTGGAGGTGGTGGTCCACCATCCCCGGCAGCTGGATCTGCTGGCTGGGCACGACGCCCGCCGACCATTGCGCTGTTGGCTCAAGCTCGATACCGGAATGAACCGATTGGGTTTCCCGCCGGTGGAATGTGAATCGCGCCTGGAGCGGTTGCGGTCCTTGGCCTCGGTGGCGGAAGTGGCGGGGGTGCTCACCCATCTGGCCAACGCCGACGATTTGGGAGACGACTACACCCGTCGTCAGTTGGAGCGGTTCGACAAGGCCACTGGAAAGTTGGTGTTGCCGCGATCGGCCGCCAATTCGGCCGGAATCCTCGGCTGGCCCGAAAGCCATCTGGACTGGGTGCGCCCCGGCATCATGTTGTACGGCGTCTCGCCTTTCGTGGCCGCCCGGCGGGAGCTGCGACCGGCCATGAGTTTTCGCGCCCGGCTGATCTCGATCAAATCCATCGAACGGGGCGCGCCCGTGGGCTACGGTGGCGACTGGACGGCGCCCGAACCCATGCGGTTGGGGATGGTGGCGGTGGGCTATGGTGACGGCTACCCGCGGGAGGTGCCGTCGGGCACGCCGGTGCTTTTGCGCGGACATCGGGTGCCCATCGTGGGGCGCGTTTCCATGGATACCCTCACCCTGGACTTGCGCACCTGTCCTCATGCCCGAGTGGGGGACGAAGTGGTGCTCTGGGGCGACGGCCTGCCCGTGGAGGAGATCGCCCGCGCCGCCGGGACCATCGCCTACACCTTGTTGTGCGGCATCACCGGGCGGGTGCGCCGCCACTACCGTTCATGAGCCGTCCGCGAACCCGCTACCAGTGTCGTGAGTGTGGAGCCCGTTTTCCCAAATGGGCCGGGCAGTGCGGCGAATGCGGCGCCTGGAACACCCTGGACGAGACGGTGGTGCAGGAGAAGAGCGGGACCGACCGCACCGGCTGGGCCGGGGCGGGCGGCGCTGCACGGGTGCTCGATCTGTCCGAGGTGACGGCCGAGCCCGGCACTCGCATGGCCACCGGCCTGTCGGAACTGGATCGGGTGCTCGGCGGCGGATTGGTGTCCGGTTCGGTGGTGCTCATCGGCGGCGATCCCGGCATCGGCAAATCCACCCTGCTGTTGCAGGCGCTCGAGGCGCTTTCTCGTTCCACGGGGACGCTCTATGTGAGCGGGGAAGAGTCGGCCCGGCAGATCGCCCTGCGTGCGCGCCGTCTCGGGTTGGCGGCGGAGTCGATCCGGTTGCTCACCGAAACCTGCGTGGAGCGGGTGTTGGCCCAGGCGGCGCGGGAACGTCCGGGCGTGATGGTGCTCGACTCCATCCAAACCTTTTACACCGACCAGTTGCAATCGGCGCCAGGCTCGGTGGCCCAGGTGCGGGAATCGGCGGCGCGGCTGGTGCGCTTCGCCAAGGAGAGCGGGACCAGCCTCTTTCTCGTGGGGCACGTCACCAAGGAGGGGGCGCTGGCCGGCCCCCGGGTGCTGGAGCACATGGTGGACACGGTGCTCTATTTCGAGGGCGAGGCGGGTAGTCAGATCCGGCTGGTGCGCGCCATCAAGAACCGTTTCGGCGCCGTCAACGAGCTGGGCGTCTTCGCCATGACCGACAAGGGGTTGAAGGAGGTGAGCAACCCCTCGGCCATCTTTCTTTCGCGCCACGACCATCAGGCGGCCGGCAGCGCCATTCTGGTCACCCGGGAGGGCACCCGACCGTTGCTGGTGGAGGTGCAGGCGCTCGTGGATCGGAGCCCGTTGGGTAATCCGCGCCGGGTGGCCTTGGGGCTGGAGCAGAACCGCCTGGCCATGCTGCTGGCGGTGCTCCACCGCCACGGTGGCGTGGGCATGTACGACCAGGATGTCTTCCTCAACGTGGTGGGCGGCGTGCGCGTCACCGAGACCGCCGCCGATCTGCCGGTGCTGCTGGCGGTGCTCTCCAGCTTCCGCGACCGCCCCCTGCCCAGGGGATTGGCCGCGTTCGGCGAGGTGGGACTGGCGGGCGAGATCCGTCCCGTGCCCAGCGGCGAGGAGCGGATTCGAGAAGCCGCCAAACACGGATTCGATCGCATCCTGGTGCCCCGAGCCAACCGGCCGCGCAAGGCGATCGAAGGTATCGAGGTGATCCCGGCGCGGCGCCTCGCCGACGCGGTCGACGCCATTCTTGCCCTTTGAGTCGGGATTGCCCGACGCGACCGAAGGCTGGGAAACGGCCTCACCACCGTATCGGGCCGCGCCCGTACGGGCCTTTCGATTCGCGTTCCACGATGGCTTGAAAAAGGAGATCTCCCCTCCATGTTTGCCCGCATGAGCGGCGGCCCGGCCGCATCAGCGGACAAAATAAGGAGAAACGGCATGAACCTTTTGCGCATCGATTCCGATCTCTTGGTCCTCGATCTCATCGGAGACGACGAACGGGGTTACGACTTCATCACCGATGAGCAGATCCTGGAACTGAAGCGGCTGAGCCCTCAATGGGGCGTGGTCAGCCTTTACCTGGATGTGACCCCGGAGGCCATCCAGCGCGAGGCCCCTTTGGTGCAGCTCAGAAACGGTTTCAAGAGGTTGGCCGAACGTTACGAAACGGAATGGTCCCACGAGGCGCGCCAGACTTTCCAGGCCGTGGCCGCCGATCTGGAGTCCCGGGTCGAGCGGTGGCTGGACAGGCCGAGAGGGCGGGGGCTGGCGCTGTTTGCGGAACCGGAGCGGGTTCAGCCCAAGAAGGGGGCCGTGAGCTATCGGCTGATTCGCCACTATCACCTACCGGAAGCGCCCAGAAATCGGGTGGAATGGGGGCAGGCACCGGTGCTGGTCCCGCTCCTGGTGCAACGGGCGCGGCACCCGGACACGGGCGTGGTGTTGTTCGACCGCCGCCGTGTTCGTTTCTTTCTCCAGCACATGGGCGAGGTGGCCGAATACGATTTCAATCTATTGAATCCCGACGCCACGCCCATGACCCGCGCCCACACATGGCACGGCTATGGTGAGCACAACCACCACCAGTGGCAGCAGGAGCACTACAGGCGTTATCTGCGCCAGGCGGCCTTGGCGGTGGCCAAGGTTGCCGACAAAGCAGGCTGGACCCAATTGGTTCTGGCGGCCGCCGACGGTCAGGAAGCGCACCACCTGGAAACCCACCTGCCCGAAAATTGGCGCCGTCGGGTTGTCGGCCGGGTGGAGTTGCCTTTGGATGCCGATCTGAACCGGGTGCGCGAGGCGGTGTTGCCTGTGGTGGAGCAGGCGGCCGAGGCGCGGGAGAAGGAGGCGCTGGCACGCTTGGACGAGGCCTTGGAGCGTGGCGACGGGTCCGCCGTCGTCGGAGTGGACAGTGTGCTCCTGGCGGCCCAGGAGTACCGGGTGGAGACCCTTTTCATCTTGCCGGACCTGGCGCTCGAAGGGTGGCGTTGCGGGCGTTGCGGCGGCCTGGCAGAGGCCGATGCCGCCCAGTGTCCCTATTGCGGCGCCGATCGAATGGACCGGCTGCCCGACCTGGCCGGTGAACTGGCGATGGACACTTTTCGTGCCGGCGGCGATGTGTTGGCGGTGCAGACGCAGGAAGGTCGCGCGACGCTGGAGCGCCACGGGGGCGTGGGCGCGCTGCTCCGGTATTGAAGGCCCGGGACGGGATGCGGGCGACGTGCGGATCGGGTGCCGCCGTGTCGGGGCGCGATGTCACTCTTCTTCCAAGGCGAGCTCGGCATCCGGATCCCAGCCCAGCTCCCTCGCACGGCGGATGGCCGCATCGTGGATTCGGGCGTGGCGTTCGCGCAGGTCGGGGGGCAGATTGCTTACCAGATGGCCGTAACGTCCCCAGGCTTCATGCACTTGGTCGTAGAGTTTTTCGAGCTGTTGCGCCGTCCAGCCGCGGCAAGTCTCCGATTCATCCAGGATGCCGAAGAGCCAGGCATCCCGAATGAGATTTCCGGTGGGGGTCATGCCGCCCCAAGCGTCGTCGTGGATGCCAGGATAGCGGGATCCCGTGTTGGTTGCCATGGCGTATCCTCGTTCCGTTGGAACGGGGCTATTCTAAACCTTGATTGAATCGGCCTGTGCGTTGGCGTGGTGCCTGGGTGCATGGAGCCTGTGCGCGCCCGTATAATCGGGCGCATTCTCAACAGCAGGATCATAGAGATGCCCCAGTATCGTTCCCGCACCACCACCCACGGTCGCAACATGGCCGGCGCCCGCGCCCTGTGGCGGGCCACCGGCATGAAGGACGAGGATTTCGACAAACCCCTCATCGCCATCGCCAACTCCTACACCCAGTTCGTGCCGGGTCATGTGCATCTGAAGGATCTGGGCGATCTGGTGGCCGGCGCCGTCGAGGCGGCCGGCGGTGTGGCCCGAGAATTCAACACCATCGCCATCGACGACGGCATCGCCATGGGCCACGGCGGCATGCTCTACTCGCTGCCGTCGCGCGATCTCATCGCCGACTCGGTGGAGTACATGGTCAACGCCC
>CAYOJM010000031.1:0-19890 GCA_964404295.1 uncultured Sedimenticola sp.
GGGCGAGCTGGCGGTACTGGATCTCGAGAAGGCAGGAGAGTCCCATCCCTGGCGCCTCGGACTGGAGGCGTTGATGCGCCTCTCGCCGGCGCGGCAGCGGAACCTGCTGCGCCACTGGATGCGGCGCAACGGCGTCACGCCTCCGCCCGCGGACGTGCTGGCGCGGGTGCTGCGGGAGCTGCCGGGTGCGCGGCGAGACGCTGCGCCGGAGGTCCACTGGAAGGGCGGGGCGCTGCGGCGCTACCGGGATCGTCTCTACCTGTTCCCCGGCCCCCTGCCGCCGGCGCCGGAGAAAAGGGTGCTCCACTGGCGGGGTGATGCGCCGCTGCGTCTGCCTGGAGGGCTGGGTGAGCTGCGCCTCGAGGGCGCCCGGCCGGCGTGGTTCCCGGAGGCGGGGGTGGAGGTGCGCTTCCGCCACCAGGGGTTTCGCTGCCGGCCCGCGGGACGTGAGGGGAGCCGCAGTTTCAAACGGCTCTGCCAAGAGCTGGGCATCCCTCCCTGGCTGCGGCCGCGGTTGCCCCTGGTGGTGGTGCGGGGGCAGCTGGCGGCGGTGGCCGACCACGTGCTGTGTCATCCCTTCGGCGGTGGGGGTGAATCCCCTTTCCGCTGGGTACGCGACCCTTGGCTCTATTGATCCTGCGGCACGCCGGCGCGGTTCTCCAGCAGGGTGCGCATGGCGGTGAGATGCTCGTCCAGTTTTCCCGCGCCGGTGACCGGTTCCACCGGCAGGGGTTCGGGCAGCGCGTAGGGCTTGGTCGAACATATCCTGATCCGAGGCGTCCCAGGTGGGATCGATGAAAACGGGGTTCTCGATCTCGTACCGCCCTACGTAGCGGACCGAGAAGCTCTCCATCACGATTACTACAGGTTGCAGGGACGGTGGATTCCGGAAGAGCGGGGGTGGTGACCCGCAGGACCGGGTAGGTATCGCCCCGAAACAGCCGGTCGTCGGGCACCGGCAGCATCCAGGCGAAGGCGAAGGTGAGGACCAGCCATAGCAGCAGGTAACGGACGACCTGAAATCCATGCCAGATCATGCTGGTGACGACGGCCGGATCCTCCTTGAGATACTGGATGGCGATGCTGTTCAGGCGTGCGTGAAACTCGTGGTAGAACTCCGGCTCGACGACCCCCAAGAAGAAGACCAGGGCGGCGGCGGTGCCCAGCCAGGCGTGCGTCCAGCGACGAAGGCCGAGGCCCCGTGGGAGGAACAGGGCGATCACCAGAGGCAGCGCCACTAGGCTGGCGACGATGAGGTCGAAACGCAGCCCCACCAGGAAGGCACGCGCCATGTCCGCCGCGGAAATGTCTTCGGCAAGAGGGAGGTTGCGCGCCCACAGGAGCAGCCTCAATGCCTGCTGAAAGAGGAGAAAGGAGAGGAAATATCCTGCCAGGAAGGCAAGATCGGAGCGCAGGCCCTGCAGACCCCGGAAGCGAAGCGGAAACATGGATGAACAAAGTGCAGAAAAGTGATGGGCAATCATCGATCCACCGGCGGATGGTGACAGTACGATCGGCCGGCTCCGCTACGCGAAAAATGGTTTTCCTGGCGTTTCCCTATTGTTTGGGAGCTGCGCTGGTAAGGTGCTGAAAAGGAGATGGCAGGGGGTTCCGGCTGGAAGGGGTTCAGGCCCGGCGCCTGACCACGCTGCAGAACCTGGTGGCCCTGGCCAGTCTGGCCTGGGCTCTGTTGGCCGCCTATTCCGAGCGGGCGGGCACCTTGATGGTCAAGGCTCGACGGCAAAAGCCGAAGAAGACCTTGCGTTTCCCCTTCTACAGCCTGTTGATGGGCTGGCAGAGCTTGTTTGCGGGCGCCCGGACGATCTTTCATGGTTGGTGGCGCCGCAGGAAGAGAACCTCACGGCACGGTGGGCCGCCCATCGCAGACCTGTTTGGAGATCCTCCTCGTCGTCATCGTTCACTGATCCCGATCGAGGTGTGAAAAAATGGGGAGACGCCAGAGTGGTTTTCATGTTGACCCGCGTGTGCAATATCAGTACTTTAAGATGTTTGGATCCGGCGACCGGTGGGTTGCCGGCATTACTTGTCTTCGGAGGTTGAGCACGGTGGAACTGAGCGGCGCGGAAATCGTTGTCCAGGCGTTGATCGACGAAGGCGTCGAATACATCTGGGGCTATCCCGGCGGTGCGGTGCTGCACATCTATGATGCGCTCTTTCAGCAGAAGAAGATGCGCCACATCCTGGTGCGTCATGAGCAGGCCGCAACCCATGCCGCCGACGGCTATGCGCGCGCCACTGGAAAGCCGGGCGTGGCCCTGGTGACTTCGGGACCCGGAGCCACCAACGCGGTGACCGGCATCGCCACCGCCTACATGGATTCCATCCCCATGGTGGTGCTCACCGGGCAGGTGCCCACCCCCTTCATCGGAAGCGATGCTTTTCAAGAGGTGGACATCACCGGCATCACCCGCCCCTGTGTCAAGCACAATTTCCTCATCAAACGGGTCGAAGACATCGCCGAAACCATCGCCAAAGCGTTTTACATCGCCACCACGGGGCGTCCGGGTCCGGTGCTCATCGACATTCCCAAGGATGTCACCGATCCCAATGTACGGATTCCGTACGAGTACCCCAAGAAGATCTCCATGCGCTCTTACAAGCCGGTGGAGAGGGGACACCCGCGCCAGATCCGGCGGGCGGTGGACCTCATGATCAAGGCCAAGCGGCCCGTGATCTACACCGGCGGCGGGGTGATACTGGGGAACGCCTCGGACGAGTTGCGGGAGCTGGTCAAGCTTACCGGATTCCCGGTGACCCACACGCTCATGGGGTTGGGCGCCGTGCCCTCCACCGACAAGCAGTTCCTGGGCATGTTGGGCATGCACGGCACCTACGAGGCCAACATGGCCATGCACGAGTCCGATCTGATCATCGCCATCGGCGCCCGGTTCGACGATCGGGTCACCGGGAAGCTGGCTCAGTTCTGCCCCCACGCCCAGATCATTCACGTGGACGTGGATCCGGCCTCCATCTCCAAGAACGTAAAGGTGGACGTGCCCATCGTGGGGCAGGTGAAGCCGGTGCTCAAGGACATGATCAAGGTGCTCAAGGAGCGTAAGACCAAGCCTGATGCGGCGGCGCTCAAAGCCTGGTGGCAGCGCATCGAGGGCTGGCGTGCGGTGGAGTGCCTCAAATATCCCCATTCCGACAAGGTGATCAAGCCCCAGTTCGCCATCGAAACCCTCGCCAAGGTGACCCGCCGGAAAGATTTCTATCTCACCTCGGACGTGGGGCAGCATCAGATGTTCGCCGCCCAGTTCTATCCTTTCGACAAGCCCAGGCGTTGGATCAACTCGGGTGGACTGGGCACCATGGGGTTCGGACTGCCGGCGGCCATGGGCGTCCAGCAGGCCTTTCCCAAGGCCACGGTGGCCTGCGTCACCGGAGAGGCCAGCATCCAGATGTGCATCCAGGAGCTGGCCACCTGCGCCCAATACAACCTGCCCATCAAGATCATTCTGCTCAACAACGGTTACATGGGCATGGTGCGGCAGTGGCAGGAGCTGTTCTACGAAGGCCGCTATTCCCACTCCTATGTGGATGCGCTTCCCGATTTCGCGGCGCTTGCCGAGACCTACGGCCACGTGGGCATGACCATCGAGAACCCCGGTGATCTGGAGGACGCCTACAAGGAGGCTTTCGCCATGAAGGACCGGCTGGTGTTCATGAACGTGCTGGTGGATCCCGAGGAGAACGTCTATCCCATGATCGAGGCGGGCAAAGGGCACAACGAAATGCACATGTCGCCCTATCTCACCGCGGAGAGGGAGCTGGCCTGATGCGACACATCATTTCCGTACTCATCGAGAATGAATCGGGCGCCTTGGCCCGCGTGGCAGGGCTGTTCGCCGCCCGGGGCTACAACATCGAGTCGTTGACGGTGGCGCCCACCGAGGATCCCACACTCTCACGCATGACCTTGGTCACCCATGGTGACGAACGGATCATCGAGCAGATCGTCAAGCAGCTCAACAAGCTCATCGACGTGGTGAAGCTGCTGGACCTGTCCGAGGGGGCCCACATCGAGCGGGAGATGATGATGGTCAAGGTGAAGGCCGAAGCGGACATGCGCGAGGAACTCAAACGGCTGGCCGACATCTTCCGCGCCAACATCATCGACGTCACCGCCACCAGCTACACCATCGAGGTCACGGGGCACGGCCACAAACTGGATGCTTTTCTCGAGGCGGTTCCAGAGGGCACGCTGGTGGAGGTGGTGCGTTCCGGCCCGCTGGGCATCTCGCGGGGTCCGAAAGGACTGGTCGTGTGATTCGCCAATTCCAAGAAACCCAACCCACAGGTAAACCATGAGCATCAACATCTGTTACGACAAGGACTGCGACCTCTCTCTCATCCAGAGCAAGAAGGTCACCATCATCGGCTACGGTTCCCAGGGCCATGCCCACGCCAACAACTTGAAAGACTCCGGCGTGAATGTCGTGGTGGGGTTGCGACCCGGCTCCCCTTCCATTGCCAAGGCCGAAGCCGCGGGCCTCACGGTCAAGCCGGTGGACGAGGCGGTGCGCGGCGCCGACGTAGTGATGGTGTTGGCGCCCGATGAACATCAGGCCCGGCTCTACCGGGAACAGATCGAGCCCAACATCAAGGAGGGCGCCGCGTTGGCTTTCGCCCACGGCTTCACCATCCATTACAACCAGATCGTGCCGCGCGAAGACTTGGATGTGATCATGATCGCGCCCAAGGCGCCCGGCCACACGGTGCGCAGCGAATTCGTCAAGGGCGGGGGCATTCCGGACCTGGTGGCGGTCTATCAAGACGCCACCGGAGAGGCGCGGGCCATCGCGCTCTCTTATGCGTCCGCCATTGGGGGCGGCCGGACCGGCATTATCGAGACCACCTTCAAGGACGAGACCGAGACCGATCTGTTCGGCGAGCAGGCGGTGCTGTGCGGCGGCTGCGTGGAGCTGGTCAAGGCGGGGTTCGAAACGCTGGTGGAGGCCGGTTACGCGCCGGAGATGGCCTATTTCGAGTGCCTGCACGAGCTCAAGCTCATCGTCGATCTCATGTACGAGGGCGGCATCGCCAACATGAACTACTCCATCTCCAACAATGCGGAGTACGGCGAGTATGTCACCGGCCCCAAGGTGATCAACGAGGAGAGCCGAAAGGCCATGCGCGAGGCGCTCAAGAACATCCAGAACGGTGAGTACGCCAAGCAATTCATCCTGGAGGGGATGGCCAACTATCCCTCCATGACCGCTTACCGGCGCCTGAACGAAGAGCACCTCATCGAAAAGACGGGGGCCAAGCTGCGCGCCATGATGCCTTGGATCAAGAAGATCGTGGACAAGAGCAAGAACTGAGAGGCCGGCGGACCGGTCTGGCGTGTGGGGCCGCCTGTGGGCGGCCTTTTTCGTGGTGGTGCGCCAGGCATGGCGCGCCGCGCCGTGACTGGCGCGATTCCCCGAGCCGTGGCGGCGAGGGGGAGACTTGGGAGTGGAAGTCCCCTACCGGCCCGGCAAGGGGAACGGTTGGCCGAACGGCAAGGGTGCCCATCGCGAGGTGGGATCCGAAGGAAGTCGAGGGCAAAGCGCTGGCCCGACGAACAGGGCCAGGCTGCCGGGCGGGGAATACATTCCCTCGCCGGTACGCCGGGTGGACATTCCCAAGCTGCAAGGCGGGGTGCGGACACTCGGCATCCCGGCGCTGACGGATCGGCTGATCCAACAGGCGTTACATCAGGTGCTCTCGCCGATCTTCGAGCCTGCCTTCTCGACCCACGGCGACGGCTTCCGGCCGGGAAGGAACGCCCACCAGGCGTACCGTAAGTCCTGGTTTGATCACTTGGGTCTGGTGTCGCTGCTCGATACCGTGCGACGACTCCAGTGTGTCTCATGAACCACCGGATGCGGCACGGAACCGCATGTCCGGTGGTGTGAGAGGACGGCGGGGGTGACCCCGCCTCCTACTCGATCCCGCCGCCGTTACCTTCAGTGGATCCAACCCTCTTCCGTCGGACCCATTCTGGGGTAGCCCGCGCCCTTGGGAATGACGAAGGGTTCGTCTTCGGAGAAACGGGTCAACGGAAGCACCAGCAGTTCCGGGCGGCCACGGGTGCCGATTCGAGTCATGCGCAGAACCGCGTCGAGATGGCCGTCTCCGTTCACGTCCGCATAGTCCACCGAGAGGATTCGATAGCCAGGCGCGCGCCGGTCCCGATAACAATGGAGACCCTCCGGCGTAGGGTGGATGTGGCCGCGGAAGACCCCGTTTTCGAACCGGCAGTCGTCGGCGCTCTCGTGCCGGTCGTTCCGGTGGCCGGGATGCATCATGAGCATGGAGAAGTCGGGCATGCCGGGCAGCGGCGGCGGACAACCTTCCGGGTCCCTCAACAGCTGTTCCAGATCGCATCCGGGGCGCAACGGCAAGTCTGAGATGCGGGCGTTGTGAAAATCGTATCCGCTGACGAAGTCCTTCTCCGCCTTGCCGAGATAGCGCTTCAGGTAGTTCAGATAGCGGCAGTCGTCGTCGGCCTTGATCCACAGCCGGCGCTGCACGCGGTTGCCCCAGTGGCCGGCCCCTTCGAGCAGGCGACTGTTGAGCTTCTTGCAGTCTCGAGGGATGACGAAAGTCTCTTCCTCGTAGCGGGAGATGGGGAGCGTCACCTCGTAGGACTTCACCTTTTCTCCCGTGTAAGGGGCGGCGAACCAGGGTGAGGGGTCATCGCGCGGCTGCGCCGGTGCGGCCGTGGGCACGGTGAGCAGGAAAAGAAGCGCGAGCACGGTCCCATGGGTGGTATTCATCTCATTTCCTCCGGGTCTTCATGCCCTTGGCTTGCTGTTTGTTGATCATGCGGATGAGCCGTTTGCTGAGATCGGTGGTCAGGTTGGCGAAGATGCGGGCGCTGATCCTGGGACGCTGGCGTAAGTTGCGTTCGATGCTCTCCCTGCTGATCACCAGCACCGTGCTGGGCTCCAGGGCTACGGCATCGGTCTTGCGCGGAATGCCGGCGAACAGGGCCACATCGCCGAAGACGTCGCCCGGGGAGAACTGCTCAAGCCGCTCACAGCGTCCGTCCTGCATGGGCAGGCAGACCTCCACCTTCCCCGTGAGCAGCAAAAAGAGGGCGTTGCTCTCGTCTCCCTGGTGAAAGATGAAATCTCCCTGCGCGTAGTGTTGGATGGCGCCGGAAAGGATGAACTGACGGATCTGCCAAGGGTGCAGGTCGTTGAACAGGGGACTTTTTTCCAGCACCTGCTTGCGCAGCTGAAGCGACAGTAGGTCCCAGATGGTCACCAGGCGCAGAGAGGAGATGGCCAGCGGAGTGATGACGAAATCGGCCAGCAGTGCCACGAAGATGACCAGGGCGCCGAGCATGCCGAACTGGATGATGGGGGGAAAGCTGGCCTGGGTGAAGACCAGGAAGCCCGCGATCAGTGCCAGGGAGGTGGAGACCACCGGCAACGCCTCGCCGTAGATGGTGCGGTGCATGGCGGTGTCGTGGCTTTTGCTTGCTTTGAGCTCCTGGTTGTAGCGCAACATGAAATGGAGGGTGTCGTCGACGGCGATGCCGATGGCGATGGCCGCCGCCATGGTGGTGCCGATGTTGAGCGGCACGCCCATGAAGCCCATGAAACCGAACATGACGACGACGGGAAAAAGGTTGGGTAACGTGGCCAAAAGACCCACTCGTACTTCGGTGAACAGCACGCCGATGATGAGCACGATGATCACCAGTAGCAGCGCGATGGACTGGAGCTGGCCGGAGATCATGGCGTGCGTAGCCTTCAAGGTGAGGACCGAATCACCGGTGATGTGGGCACGCAGGCCGGGGTCGAGGTTTTCGTCGATGAACTGCTGAAGCGTCTTCACCACCTGTTGAAGCCGTTCGCTGTCGTCGATGTCGTGACGGACGAGGATTCGGGCGCGGCTGTAATCGGCGGTGACGTAACCTTTCACTTCGTCGTGCTTGAGGAAGATCATCAGCTCGGTCACCACGTCGTCCGACTCCGGCATGATGGGCTCTTCCAGTTCCTGGAAGGCACCATTGAGCAGCGCCAGATAGTCGGCGAAAGAGGTGGTGGAACGGGACCAGCCCTGTTCCCGGACGAACTGCTGGATGCGGGCGAGCTCTTCCAGGTAACGGACCTTGAGAAAGGTGTCCTCGATGCCCGAATCCACCACGATGGAGAAGGTTTCCATGCCCGCCAGGTTTTGATTCACCGCTTCGATGTGGTGGCGCACCGGGGAGTCCGGGCCCAAGCTGTCGATGGGGTTGTGGTTGATGTGGATGCGAGGGATGCCGGCCGCCGCGGCCAGGGTGATGGCCAGGAACAGGGCCACCACCTTCTTGCGGTGCTGCCAGAGCAGATTCCAGTAGGTTTGGGCGGCGCGTCGACTCTTCTCGCCGTAGATGCGGGCTTTTCCATCCAGCTGCCATCGGCCGGCCAGTGCCAGCACCGAGGGAATGAGAATGACAGTGGCCATGAAGTTGAACAACAGGCCGGTGGAGGCCACCAGGCCGAACTGCCATAGGACCTCGATGCGGCTCAGCCCCACCGACAGAAAACCAAGATAAGTGGTGATGAAAGTGAGCAGGACGATGCCGCCCATGCGCCGCGCCATGTGGCGCAGGGCTTCGGCATTGTTCAGCCCTTGGCGCTGGCCTTGGCGGAATTCCGAGAGCAGGTGGATGTCCTCCGTGGAGCCGACGATGACCAGTAGGATGGGTATGATGGAAGTGACCACGTTCAGGGGAATGCCCACCCACGCCATCAGACCCAAGGTCCAGAGGATGGAGAAGGCGGCGCTGAGAATGGGCAGCAGGATGTCGATGAGCTGCCGCAACAGAAGAAAGAGGGCGATGAGGAGGGCGCCGATGGCCAGAGGAAACAGGGCGGCCTGTTCATCGCGGATGCGCTGTACGATCTCGGTCCGCACCTCGGGAAAGCCGATGGCGAACACGGGGTCATAGTGACCCTCGAGCCGCGCCACCGCTTTGTCGATGGCGCGGGTGATCGTCTCGTCGCTCCATTCCCGCTTGGTGAGGGCATCGGACGCGAGAACGATCGCGGCGGCCATGATGTCCCGGTCGGGAGAGACCAGAACGTGGCGGAGAAAGGGATTGCGGCGCGCTTCGGCCAGAATGCGCGCTTCTTCCTCCGGCGTGGCGGGCAACTTTTCCAAGTAGGGCTTTTTGTCCAGATAGCCTTCCACCGTCTTCACCCATGGGACGGTGAACAGGCTCTCCACCCGGTCCACGAAAGGAAAGGCGGCGATTTCGTCCAGCACCTGCTTGAGGATCTGCAGCTTTTCCGGAGCCAGCAGGCGGGGAGATTCCAGATAGACCAGGATCACCTGTTCGTCGCCGAAGGTCCCTTTCACCTGGCGGTAGAAACGGTGCTCCTCGTCGTGTTGGACCAACATCTCCTCGGCGGAGATGCGGATCTCCAGATGGGAGATGCGGGCAGAGAAGAAAAGGGAGAGAAGCAAGACGATGGCCAGCCCGACCAGGGGGTGGGCGGCGAAATAGTCGAGCACCCGTTTCACCGGGCGCCTCCCGACATGGCGGTGAAAGGTGATCTACGGACTGGGCGCGCGTGCAAGGCCACTGGGTTCGACCGCTGCGGACGAAGGCCAAGTCTACTATGGATGGCCGCCATCGTCAGGCCGCCGGGGTGCCGCCCGGCGAGGGCAAGGGCTATACTTGGCGACCATGAACGACACCGGTGACGAGATCCACACGGGCGCGAGTCAGGCCCACCGCGGGCGCGGCATCTATCTGCTGCCCAATCTGTTCACCACCGCCGCTCTGTTCGCCGGCTTCTATGCCGTGCTGGCGGCCATGAACGACCAGTTCGAAAAAGCGGCGGTTGCGGTGTTCATCGCCATGATCTTCGACGGCCTGGATGGCCGCGTGGCCCGGCTCACCCACACTCAAACCGCCTTCGGTGCCGAGTACGACAGCCTCTCCGACATGGTGGCCTTCGGCCTGGCTCCGGCGCTGGTCATGTATGAATGGGCGCTCCACTCCCTGGGAAAGCCGGGTTGGCTGGCCGCCTTCGTCTATACCGCCGGGGCGGCCTTGCGGCTGGCTCGCTTCAACTCACGCCTGGACGTGGCCGACAGCCACTGGTTCCAGGGGCTGCCCAGTCCTTCGGCCGCCGCCATCGTGGCGGCCAGCGTCTGGCTTGCCGTGGACCATGGCATACGAGGAGAAGATGTGGCGATATGGGCCGGCTTGCTCACCGGCGGCTGTGGCCTGCTCATGGTGAGCAACGTGCGCTACCACAGCTTCAAGGACATCGATTTTCGCGGCAAGGTGCCCTTCTTCGTGCTGGCCGCCATCACACTCGCATTTGCGGTGGTGTTGGTCCAGCCGCCGCTGGTGCTCTTCGTTCTGTTCGGCCTCTATGCCGCCTCGGGACTCGTGCTCGCCGCCCGTGACCTGTGGCGGCGGTGACCAGGCCGCTTGGCAGGGGCGGATGCCTGGGGTATATTCGGCCTTCCTCACCATTCCAACGCCATCGGGCCATGTGGATCGCCACCGCAACGCAGGTTTCCTCTCCGTCGATCGCTCCCGGTCGGCTCCTTCTGCTGCCGCTCGGCCCGCTCCTGCCCTGAGGGGCAGAGACGCACATCACGCCCTGGCGAGGGCAATCCACGCAATCGAATTTCCCCCCTATTGGAACAGGCCCTGCTCCGTGCAGGGCGGAGTGAGCAGACATGAGTCGTGAAAGACTGATCATCTTCGATACCACCTTGCGCGACGGCGAACAGAGCCCGGGCGCCTCTATGACCCGCGAGGAGAAGGTGCGCATCGCCAAAAAGCTGGAGCAGATGCGGGTGGACGTCATCGAGGCCGGCTTTCCCATCGCCAGTCCCGGCGATTTCGAGGCGGTCAAGGCGGTGGCGGAAGCCGTGAAGGACTCCACCGTGTGCGGGTTGGCGCGGGCGCTCGAAAAGGACATCGATCGTGCCGGTGAAGCACTGCGCCACGCCAATTCGGCCCGCATCCACACCTTCATCGCCACATCCCCCATCCACATGGAGCGCAAACTGCGCATGACGCCCGACCAGGTGGTGGAACAAGCGGTGTGGGCGGTGAAGCGGGCGCGCAACTACACCGATGACGTGGAATTTTCCGCAGAGGATGCCGGCCGTTCGGAGATGGATTTCCTTTGCCGCATCGTGGAAGCGGCCATCGACGCCGGCGCCCGCACCATCAACATCCCCGACACCGTGGGCTATAACTTGCCGCACCAGTTCGGCGAGACCATTCGCCAGCTCCTCGAACGGGTGCCCAATTCCGACAAGGCGGTCTTTTCGGTGCACTGCCACAACGACCTGGGCCTGGCCGTGGCCAACTCCCTCTCCGCCGTGCTCAACGGCGCGCGCCAGGTGGAATGCACCATCAACGGCCTGGGCGAGCGCGCAGGCAACGCCGCTCTGGAGGAGGTGGTGATGGCGGTGCGCACCCGGCAAGACGTCTTTCCCTGCGACACCCGCCTGGACACCACCCAGATCGTGGCCTGTTCCAAGCTGGTTTCCAGCATCACCGGCTTTCCGGTGCAGCCCAACAAGGCCATCGTCGGCGCCAATGCCTTCGCCCACGAGTCGGGAATCCATCAAGACGGTGTGCTCAAGCACCGCGAGACCTACGAGATCATGCGCGCCGAGGATGTGGGCTGGACCGCCAACCGCATGGTGCTGGGCAAACACTCGGGGCGCAATGCATTCCGTACCCGCCTCAAGGAGCTGGGTATCGAATTCGAATCCGAAGAGAAGCTCAATGAGGCTTTCGCCCGTTTCAAGGCGCTGGCGGACAAGAAGCACGAAATTTTCGACGAGGATCTTCAGGCCCTGGTCTCCGAGACGGTGCACGAGACCTACGAACCACGCATCAAGCTGGTCTCGTTGAAGGTGTGCAGCGAAACCGGGGAGACGCCCACGGCGGACGTGGTGCTGACCGTGGACGGCGAGGAGCGGGCGGTCTCCGCGTCCGGCGCCGGCCCGGTGGACGCCGCGTTCAAAGCCATCGAAGCGTTGGTGCGGACGGGCGCGGACCTGACCCTCTATTCGGTCAACAACATCACCAGCGGCACCGACTCCCAGGGCGAGGTGACCGTGCGCCTTGAGCGGGACGATAAGATCGTCAACGGACAAGGGGCCGATACCGACATCGTCATCGCCTCGGCCAAGGCCTACATCAACGCCGCCAACCGACTGATGACGCCCCTCGAACGGGCGCATCCCCAACTGGGTGATGTCTGAAACGACAGATCCGCACCGCCCAGCCCGTCGCCGGGCCTGCCTGCGGGCCATGGGCATCCCCATCTATCGCTTGCGGCATGCCGAGTCGATGGAGGATGTCGGCGCGATGGAGAGCGAGGGGAAGGGAGCCACCTGTGGCCCACCGTCCTCGGGCGAACGGATGGATCCGGCGCGGATGGGCTGGGCGGACCTGGAGACGGCGGTGGCCGCCTGCCGCGCATGTGGACTCTGTGACACCCGTAACCGGGTGGTCTTCGGCGTGGGCGATCGAGAGGCGGAGCTCATGATCGTTGGCGAGGCGCCCGGCGCCGAAGAGGACCGCAAGGGCGAGCCCTTCGTGGGTCGTGCCGGCATGTTGTTGGACAACATGTTGTTGGCCATGGGGTTGAGACGCGACGAAGTCTACATCGCCAACATCCTCAAATGCCGACCGCCGGGCAACCGAAATCCCACGGTGGAGGAGGCGGCCGCCTGCGCGCCCTTCCTGAAACGGCAAATGGCGTTGGTGAACCCCCGGGTCATTTTGGCCGTCGGGGGGGTGGCGGCCCACAATTTGTTGGCCACCGACGAAAGCGTGGGCCGGCTGCGGGGCCGTTTCCACACCTTGCCGGACGGGCGGGGGCAGGTCCTGGTCACTTACCACCCGGCCTACCTGTTGCGACGTCCCGAGGAGAAGGCCAAGGCTTGGGCCGACCTGCAATTGCTCATGGAGCGCCTCCATGGCTGAGGCGTTGGTGCTGCGGCCCATGACCGAGGCCGATCTGGAGGCGGTGTTGGCCATCGAGCGTCGGGCCTACAGCCATCCTTGGACGCCTGGTATCTTTCGGGACTGTCTGCGCGGACCTTACCACTGCCTGGCGTTGGAGCGAGAGGGGTGGCTGGTGGGTTACAGCGTCCATTCGGTGGCGGCCGACGAGGCTCATCTGCTCAACCTGTGCGTGGAACCGGCCTGTCGGCGGCGGGGGTATGGCCGTTTCCTGTTGCGTCGGGTCGTGGAGCGGGTGCGCGCGCAAGGTGCGGACACCCTTTTCCTCGAGGTGCGCCTCTCCAACGCTCCGGCCCGGGCCCTGTACGAGTCGGAAGGATTCAACGAAGTGGGGCGCCGTTTCGATTATTATCCTGCCCATACGGGCCGCGAGGACGCCGTGATCTATGCGCGGGTGCTCGGGCCGCAGACCGTGGAGGCCGTCGCCGATGAATGAAATGGCCTGGTGGATCAAAGGCATCGTGATCCTGATCCTGGGCGCGCTAGGGGTGTTGCTCTATTTTTCCGCCGCCGCTTTTTTCAATGTCTGGATCGTGCCTTTCATGCAGGAGCTCGCGCCCGAACAGGCCCACCGCAGCATCGGACCGGTGCTGGTGCTCATCTCTTTCGTCGCCGCGCTCATCGCCGCCTTTTTCAGCGTTTTCCTCTACGAGATGATCGGCGGTGGGCGACCCTTGTTGATGGGTGTTCTGTTCGCCCTGCCTATGATCTTGATCCAGGTCTACGTGTTGACAGGTGCCAGGCTGGAGCTGGCCATGCTCAGCATCCATCTCGTGGAGATGGTGGGCATCGTGGCCGCCTATCTGCTCATCGCCTTCTTCGGACGGTGGGTCCACCGCCGCTTCTTCGCTACTGGACCGAAACGGGACGACTGATCAGTCTTGAGCCTCCATGGCCGGGTCATAGGTGCCTTGCCGGGCCAAGGAGTTGAGCTTGGCCCTTTTGAGCAGCGCGTGTTGAGCCACCTCCCGATTCTCCACTTTGCCTTGCCAGGCTTGTAATGCCGGTTGTTGTAACGCGCGCCCGTAAGAGATGCTCAACTGCCAGGGCGCGCGGCCGCGCCGACGGTTGATGGCGTTCAGGTTGGCTGTGGCCTCCTCCGGGCCCTGGCCGCCCGAGAGGAAGTTGATGCTGGGGACCGCCGCCGGCACCACCCGCATGAAAACCTCCAGCGTGGCTTGGGCCACTTCGTCCGGGGGCGCCTGGCGACATCCTTTCCCTGGAAGCACCATGTTGGGCTTGAGGAGCATGTATTCCAATTGCACGTGGTGTAGATGAAGAGCATCGAACACTTCGTGCAGCACCGCTTCGGTCACAGTGGCACAACGGTCGATATCGTGGTTCCCATCCATGAGCACCTCCGGTTCCACGATGGGCACCATCCCCAACTCTTGGCAGACGGCGGCGTAACGGGCCAGTACCTCGGCATTGGACTTGAGCCCGAGTAAAGTGGGGTTGTTCGGGGTGATGGGGTAGACCTCGCGCCACTTGGCGAAACGGGCATCCCGTTTTTGATAGGTATCCAGGCGTTCACTCAGGTCGTCCAATCCGCGTGTGATCAAATCCCCTGGTGCACCGGAGAGCGGTCCTTTCCCTTTGTCCACCTTGATGCCAGGAACAATGCCTTGGCGGATGGCGGCTTCGGGAATGGGGATTCCATCTTCGGTGGTCTGTTCCAGGGTCTCCTCGAAAAGGATGATGCCGCAGATGTAATCACCCAGTCCCGGTGTGCTGACCAGCAGCGAGCGCCAAGCCCGGCGGTTTTCCTCGGTCGAGGGAAGGCCGATGGCTGCGAGCCTTTTTGCCATGGTGGGTAGGCTCTCGTCGGCAGCCAGGATGCCACGGTGCTCATCGACCATGGCTGCAATGGTGGTCTTGAGCCGTTCTTCGGGTTGCATGTCGTCCTCCTCGGCTGGACGAGTCAGTTCAGCGGCACGCTCAATACTTCGCAACGCGCACGGTTGAGTACTGCATGGGTGGTGGATCCGAGCAGGCGGGCCAGCCCGCGCCGGCCGTGGCTGCCCATGACGATGAGGTCCACCTCTTGAGCTTCGGCGTAGGAGAGGATGGTGGCGGCTGCAGAACCTGGGAGCACCTCGATGCGAGGGGAGAAGGGAACGAGGTTTCGAGCCCATTGGGCCAAACGGTCGGCAGCCGCCTCTATCAGCGCCTCTTCGTACTCCAGGGGCATGGGCATGACCGGATCATAGAAGTCGTCGTAATAGACGAAATCTTCCACCACGTGCAGCAGGATGAGTTCAGCGCCTTCCTGCTGCGCGATGCGTATGGCGCGCAACAGGGCACGGTGGGCGTGGGGCGAGAAGTCCACTGGCACCAGTATGCGATGCCATGGCTCAGGCGCTTCGGATTCGGTCTGTGGCGCCTTTTCCGGAGACACGGGCTGCTGCGGCTCGAGCCCTTCGCGGACCCAGTCCCAGGCTTCCGAGAGTTGGTCCGGTTCGAAGAAACGCACTTCGACCTCCATGAAGGGACGGGCCAGCGCGGCCAGCCACTTCTCCCAGCGACGGTCGCCGACGATGGCGATGCGGCGAAAGTCTTTCAGGTGTTTCTTCGCGAACTCGTAGTCGTCTTTCGCCGCCTCCAGCTCCCAGCCGTGGAAATTCTCCAGCTCCAACAGCAAGGAGAGCGGCCCCTCTTCCTGGATGAGCCGCTCCAGAATGGGAAGGAAGGACTGATAGTCGGCATGGGTGAGCTTGCCCACCGCCTTGAAGGCGGCGACGCCTTCGATGTTGACGGGTATGGGTTTGAACATGGCCGTCGTCTCCTGAATCCATGGGTCGGGGCGCCGATGCCCCTTTTTCATCATAGCCCCTGTCGGGAGACGGTGGTTTGATCCGGCGCAGTCGGACGACGCCGGGATCAGAGCGATTTCCAGGTGCCGTCGCCATCCAGTGCTTGCAGGGTGCCGGAGACCATGTCGTAGTACCAGCCGTGAAGACGAAGAGCGTCGGCTTCCACCCGTTCCTGGATCCAGGGAAAACTGAGCAGATTGCGCAATGAGATGCGGATGGCTTCCTGTTCGCACAGGTGGGCCCGCTGCTCGAAGTCCAGGGCCAGCTCTGGCGCCAGGGCCCGTTCCCGGGCCTCGCGGGCGATGCGCATCCAATGGTAGATGAAGTCGTCTGGTGCGGCGGCGGCTTCCTCCGTCTCCATGAGGGCACGGATGCCGCCGCAACGGGCGTGACCCAGAACCACGATATGTTCGACGTGCAGCCCGGTGACGGCGAATTCCAGGGCGGCGCTGGTGCCGTGCCAAGTGCCCTCTCCCTCGCAAGGGGGCACCAGGTTGGCCACGTTGCGGATCACGAACAGATCGCCCGGCGCGCTGTCGGTGATCACGGCCGGATCCACCCGAGAGTCGCAGCATCCCACCACCGCGACCTTTGGAGACTGGCCTTGTTCGGCCAGGGCGGTGAGCCGCTCCTCGTGTTGCTTGTAATAACCTTCCCGGAAACGGCGGTATCCGTCGATGAGATTTTGAATGGCGTCCAAGTTCCTCGTCCTCAAAGCGGCAGACAAGAAAAAAGGGCTACGTTTTCACGTAACCCTTTGATTTGTGTGGTGCCGAGGAGAGGACTTGAACCTCCACGGGGTTTCCCCCACTAGCACCTGAAGCTAGCGTGTCTACCAATTTCACCACCTCGGCAAGATCCACGGCCACTGGCGTCACCGCGGTCTCGAGGCGCGAATTTTGCCCCCACCTACCGCGGTTGTCAACTTGTAAAAATCCTCTCGGTTCCACCTCATCCATCGGGTATAGTCCGACTCAATTCGGCGTGGCCGCGTCGCGGCCCAAACATAGACCAACCATGTCGCCATTGGTTCGAATTTTCATCGTTTTGCTCTTCCTGATTTTGTCGTCGGGATGTTCTTTCACGCCGGATCGCCGCCCACTCCCGATGGAGTTGACCAACGATGCGGTGGTATTGGGATTGCCAAACGCGCGATTCTGGGGGGACGAGTGGCCCGAAGAGGCGATGGCGAGATTCCGGGAAGCGTCGGATGAAGCCCTTCAGCGCCAGTTTCCCGCCATATATGGGGTGGAGCACAACTACATCGCCATTTCGGGTGGTGGTGCAAACGGGGCTTTTGGGGCAGGGCTGCTGGCTGGCTGGGCCGCCGCGGGGACGCGGCCCCAATTCACCATGGTCACGGGCATCAGCACCGGTGCGCTCACTGCGCCTTTCGTATTCCTTGGGCCCAAATACGATCCGGTGTTGAAGAAACTCTACACCACCTCGCGCACTGAGGACATCGTACGTCAGCATGAACTGTTCACGGTGCCTTTCCGTGACGCCATGGCGGACACCAGTCCTCTGCAGCGGTTGCTGGAAACCTATGTCACCGACGAGTTGATCGACGAGATCGCCGCTGAACATCGAAAGGGGCGGCGATTGTTCGTGGGCACCATGAACCTGGATGCCTCGCGGTCGGTGATCTGGGACCTGGGCGCCATGGCCAATAGCACGGACCCCCGTCGTTATCGTCTCATTCGCGATGTTTTGCGTGCTTCGGCTTCCATCCCCGTGGCCTTTCCACCGGTGCTCTTCGAGGTGGAGGCAGGGGGCCGAACTTATGACGAGATGCACGTGGACGGTGGGACGGGGTCCCAGGTGTTCGTCTATCCAGCGGCCGTGGATTGGCGTCAAATCACTCAGCGGCTGAAAGTAAGAGGCACGCCGAAAGTGTATGTGCTACGCAATTCCTTTCTGGACCCGGATTACAACGGCGTGAAACCCACGCTGCTGCCCATCGCCTCGCGTGCCATCGACGCGCTCATCCGCACCCAGGGCATTGGGGATTTGTACCAGATCTATGCCCTTTGCCGACGCGACGGCAACGACTTCAATTTGGCCTACATCCCTTCCGACTTCACAGAGAAAGCGACCGAACCTTTCGACCCGGAGTACATGAGAAAGCTCTACGACCACGGTTACCGACTGGGCCGCAGCGGATATCGGTGGAAAAAGGCGCCGCCCCATTTTCTATGGGAATGACGATGGATCAAACCCGTTCTTTCCACTTTGTCGTTTTGAACATCGGGGGAAATTTCCTGCAGGATCGGAAGAAAGCCGCAGCTCGTTTCTGAATATACCAAGGTGACTTCCGGGAAAAAGGCATTCCGATCCCTCCGCGTCATCTCTCAAGGATTTACAGAAAAAAAGAAGGGGCTGCGAGCAGCCCCAAGTTACCAGAAGGATCCATTGAAACCGGCGGTCCGTCGCCTTTACTTGCGTTTTTGCAGGGCCACCAGCTCCTGTAAGAGAGATTCGATCTTTGCCATGTGCCGCTCCATGGCGGCCATGTGCTGCTGCATCATGGATTGGCGCTTTTTCATGGCTTCCGGATCCATGGCCATTCCGCCACCATGCATCATGCCCATGCCCTTTTGGTCGTGCATCATTGGGTTCATGGGCATACTGCTGCCGGTGGGATTGGAGTCGGCCAGCAGGGGCGCGGCAGTCACGACCAAAAGGCTGGAAAACAGGAGTGCGTGAATTGTTCTCTTCATTTGATTTGCTCCATAGTGGACAACGAAATGGGCGCGGGGTTCCGGAAACCTTGAGTCGGGCACTCCGCCCGCTCCCGCTCGTTCATGATCGACGCATATAGCGTGCCAGTTCGTTTGGCGCCCCGGAAATGCGGTCGCAGTCTCTTGTTTGGCAAAGAAGGTTGGAAGAAGAAGATCGATGTGGCGTCGGATCGTCGCCGCGGAGCACGGCGGCTCCCATTGATCGGATCGTTCAACAGTTCTACGAACGGTCGAATCCGTATTTCCTGATCCTGCGTTCCAGGGCAGGGCGTGAGATGCCCAGGATCTCGCAGGCCTTGCCCTTGTGCCAGCGGGTGTATTCCAGCACCTTTCGCACGTGGCGTTCTTCGAGCTCGTCCAGGGAGACGGGCTCGAACTTCTCCTCCACAGGGGAGGAAGCGGGTTCCAAGGGGGCGTCTCCCTCGGGCAGCCCCAGCAGCTCGGGTGTGAGGGTGTCGTCCCGGCAGAGCACGGCGGCACGGGTGAGGACGTTTTCCAGCTCCCGCACGTTGCCGGGCCAGTCGTAGCCGTTGAGGAGTTTCCAGGCGGCTTCTGAGATCTTTCGGATCCGGGTGTGGAGCCGCTGGTTGATCTTCTGCAGCAGATGCTCGATGAGCAGCGGCAGGTCCTCCTTGCGTTCCCGCAGGGGTGGAAGCTCGATGTTGACCACGTTCAGCCGATAGAAGAGATCCTCGCGGAACCCTCCTTCGCGCACCATGGCGGAGAGGTCCCGGTTGGTGGCCGCGATGATGCGTGCGCCGGTGCGCAGGGTTTCGGTGCCGCCCACCCGCTCGAAGGTACCCTCCTGCAGCACTCTCAGCAACTTGGCCTGCAGGTTGAGCGGCAGCTCGCCCACCTCGTCCAGGAAGAGGGTGCCGTCTGCAGCCAGTTCGAACTTGCCCGGCTTGCGTCGGTCGGCTCCGGTGAAGGCGCCCTTTTCATGGCCGAAGAGTTCGCTCTCCAGCAGGTTTTCGACGATGGCCGAACAGTTGACCGGGAGGAAGAGTCCTTCCCGTTCGGAATGGTGGTGGATGGCACGGGCGACCACCTCCTTGCCGGTGCCGCTCTCCCCGGTGATGAGGACGCTTGCGTCGCTGGCTGCGACGCTGCCGATGGTCTTGAGCAGGCGGGTGATGGTAGGACTCTTTCCCACGATCTGGTTGAGGGTGACCGGCTCGTCCGCGGCGCGGATGGCGTGCACCTTGCGCGACAGCCGGTGACTCTTCAGCGCGTTGGCCAGCGTGGTGTCCAGCTCCAGCTCGTCCATGGGCTTGCGCACGAAGTCGTAGGCGCCCGCCTTCATGGCCTCGATCAC
>CAYOJM010000032.1:0-11222 GCA_964404295.1 uncultured Sedimenticola sp.
CAATCTCCGTTTCGCCCAGTACGTCGAAGTCGTTTTCGCAGGAGAGGGTGATGCATCCTGCCACTTCGGCCCAGGCGAAGCCGCCGGTCCAGTCGCTGTGGCGGTACGTGCCCTGCATGGCGCGGGCCGTGAGGTAGAGGCGGCCGGGACGGTAGAGCAGGTTGTAGGCCCGGTTGGCGGCGTGCAGCGTCTCGATGCGCCGCCACGCCTCCTCCATGGAATCGAACCGCTCCACCGGCAGGGGCCAGGGTTCCGCGCCGCCGTTGTGGCGCCAGCGTGGATCCTCGATGGGATATCCCTCCTTCTTTCCCGAGTAGAACTGCAGGTGGAGGTGGTTCACCGAGGCGTAGGCGCCGCGGCTGTTGTAGCCCAGTCCCGAGCCGGGCAGCCGTGCACCGGTCTCCTCCAGCAGCCGCCAGGCCAGCTCGTGGGTGGCGCGGTCGAGGTACTGGGGCCTGCGCGCTTCCGGGTCGGGCACCAGCAGGGCGTGCAGGGGCGCGAAGGGGAACTTGTTGTAGAAGAGGCGCAGGGGGTGGCCGGCCAGTTCTCCTGCCCAGATCCGTTCCGCCTGGAGGAAGGGGCGGTTGAAATGGAAGCCGCCTTCGTCGAAAGGTGCGTGGAGCCGTTCCACCACCGCGTTGCTCATGCGCGCCGGGCGCAGAGCGCGAATGGGGTTGAACTGGAGCTCCCAGGGGCCGACACGGCGGTGACGGGTGAGGGCCACCCGATTGAGTCCCAGCACCATCAGCTTGAGGAAGACCATGAGGTCGGCATCCGGGTGGTCCAGCCGCCGACCGTGGTGCAGCGCCTCGGTGAGCGCGTCCCCCAGCTCCTGGAAGTGGCGGTTGAGACGCGGCCACAGGCGTTGCCACAGTGCTTCGTCGTAGCTGGCGTTGGCCAGCACCAGGATGAAGGCGCCCAGCTGGTCGTTCTCCAGCAGCCTCTCCAGCCCGAGGGCAAAGGCGTCACGGTAGCGCTCGGCGCTGGCGAAGAGCTCAGGAACCATGCCGCTTCCGCGTTTCGGGATCGGGTACCGGGTCGTAACCGCCTTCATGGAAGGGATGGCAGCGCCCCACCCGTTTGATGCCCATCCACAGGCCCCGCAAGGGACCGTGCTTTTCCATGGCCTCGATGGTGTAGGCCGAGCAGGAAGGCACGTAACGGCAGTTGTTGCCCAGGAAAGGGCTGATCAGGAGCTGATAACCCCGCACCAGCATGATGAGGAGCCGCTTCACGTTCCTTTCTCCCTGCGATGCAACCGGCGTCCAGTCAGCGCCGAAAGCAGGTAGGCGGTGCCGGCCACCAGGATGATGACCGGCCCCGAAGGGAGGTCCCAGTGGAACGATAGGGCCAGCCCGGCGCCGGTGAACCCCATGCCAAGGAGGCTGGCCAGGACCATCATTCGTCCCAGGGTCCGCACGTGGTGGCCGGCGATGGCCGCCGGCAGGGTGAGCAGGGCGATGACCAGGATCAACCCCACCACCTGCACCAGCAACACCACCGAGAGCGCCACCAGGCAGAGGAACAGCAGATAGAAGAGGGCCACCGGCACACCGCGCAGCCGGGCGAACTCCTCGTCGAAAGTCACCGCCAGGAACTGGCGATAGAAAGCCGCCACCAGCCCGATCACCAGCAGGTCCAGGACCGCCAGCTCCCAGAGTTGCCCGCGGGAGACCAGCAGAATGTTCCCGAACAGGTATCCGGTCAGGTCGGCCGCATAGCCGGGCGTGCGGGCGATGAAGAGCACGCCGATGGACATGCCGATGGCCCACACGGCGCCGATGAGCGTATCCTCGCGAGCTTCGCCCTTGAGCTTGATCCAACCGATGAGCAGGGCCGCTGCCAAGGCCGCCAGCAGGGCGCCGCCGAAGGGAGAGAAGCCGAAGAACAGGGCCGCCCCCATGCCGCCGAGGACGCTGTGGGAAATGCCTCCGGCCAGATAGCCGATGCGTTTGACCACCACGTAGCTGCCCATCACGCCGCATCCGATGCTGGCCAGCAACCCGGCGATGAGGGCGGTCTGCAGGAAGGGGTACTGAATAAAGGCGTCCATGGGGGCGTCAGTGGCCGTAGTGGTGGTGGACCATGCGCACCTCGCCTCCATAGAGGCGGCCGATGGCGTCGGCGTCGATCTCTTCGGTGCGGTGGCAGACGAGGGTGCGGTTGAGGCAGGCCACCCGACTCACGTAGCGGGAGATGAATGCGATGTCGTGGGAGACCACCAGGATGGTCATGCGTTCGTTGAGCCGTTCGAGCAGGTCGAACAGCTCGTTCTCCACCCGCATGTCGATGTTGGCCGTCGGCTCGTCCAGGAGCAGGATGCGCGGCTCGCAGGCCAGGGCACGGGCCACCAGCACCCGCTGCAGTTGCCCGCCGGAGAGCTGCCCGATGGGCCGGCGCGCCAGCGGGGCGATTTCCGCCTCCTCCATCACCCGCGTCGCGATCCGGCGGTCTTCCCGCCGGTAGCCGCCGAGCCAGTTGCCGGCGCCGAGACGGCCCATGAGCACCACCTGTTCCACGGTGATGGGGAAGTCACGCGCGAATGGGGGGTACTGGGGCACATAGCCCATGAGACGGCGGACCTTGTGCGGGGGGCGGCCGAACACCCGGATCCGGCCCGCCTGGGGTTCCAGCAGCCCCAGAATGAGCTTGAGTAAGGTGCTCTTGCCCCCGGCATTGGGTCCCACGATCCCGAGAAACTCCCCTTCGGACACCTCCAGATTCACGTCCTCGAGGACGGGCACCTCCCCGTAGGCGAAAGAGACGCCTTGGATCTCGATGGCCGGGCGACTCATTCCTCTTCTCCGGTGAGCACCGCGGCCAATCGGCGCAAGGTGCCGAAGTAGTCCTCCGACAAGGGGTCCACCTCCACCACCCGGGCGCCGATGGCGTCGGCCACCACCCGGGCGCTGCGGGCCGGATGTTGGGGTTGCACCAGTATGGTGCGGATCTTCAAACGCCGCGCCTCGTCGATGAGCCGGGCCAGGGTGCGGGCGTTGGGCGCCTTGCCTTCGTGCTCGACGGAGAGTTGATGCAGGCCGTAGCGGCGGGCGAAATAGCTCCAAGCGGGGTGGAAGACGAGAAAACTCTTCCCTTTCACCGGCGCCAGTTGTCGTTCCAGCTCGGCGTCCAAGGTCGTCAGGCGGGCGGTCAACTCCCGATGGCCCCGGCGGTAGGTTTCGGCGTGTGCCGGGTCCAGCGCGATGAGGGCGTCGCGCAGCAGGGTGACATGATGGATCATCAAGCGGGGATCGGTCCAGACATGGGGGTCGCTCTGGCCGCTCTCGTCGGGAATCAGCGGCAGCCCCTGGCGCATGTCCAGCACCTCCATGCGCGGGTTCAGTTGGCGGAAGCGACCAAGCCATCCGCGTTCGAAGGGCACGCCGGCGCGCACGTAGAGCTGGACTCGAGCCAGTTGCGCCAACTGGCGCGGTGTGGGCTGGTAGAGGGCCGGGTCGTAACCTCGGCCCACCACCACCTGCACTTGGACCGCGTCGCCACCGACCCCCTCGACGAAGGTCTTTTGCGGCAGCACGCTCACCGCCACTCGCAGCGGTTCGGCCGCTGCGACGCCGGACAACAAAAGCAGACAGAGAAAGAGAACGGCGCGCATGGCACGAGGACGGGAGAAAAAGGTGCTACATTCTACCACCCGCCGATGCCGAGCCCCTGTCGTCGATCCATGGAGACCAGCCTGTTCCTGTTTCCGTTGCCGCCCCTAGAACCGCCTCCCGAACGGGCGGTGGTGGTCGCTCTCCTTGCCGAGGCGGGCCTTCTGGGTGCGCCGCTGGAAGGGGACCGCTACCAGGCGGGGTCCGGCTTCTTCCGGTACATCACCTTCGCCGGCTGTTCACCCCGCTTGGTGTTGGAACCACCCGCCGAGGGCGGCTGGGCCTTCACCCACCTGCGCCTGCGTCAGGAGGCGCCGCCCCGGTTGCGGATCACGCCCCGGCGCAGCCGTCCTCGCTGCCCGGGGTGCGGCGCGCCGGTCGCCGATTGGAAAACCGCCTTCCAGTCCTGGCGGCGTGACGCCACCCAGGTCGTGACCTGCGTCGCTTGCGGTGGCGAGCACGCCGTCGCCGAGCTCGACTGGCGTCGGTACGGGGTGGCCGCCCGTCTGCTGGTTGAGGTGACCCGGGTCTGGCCGGGAGAGGCGGTTCCGGACGAAGGGTTGTTGCAACGGTTGGAGGCGGGGACCGGCCGGCCATGGGGCCACGCCTGGGCGGCGGCGGAATGAGAAAGGAGATCAGGCGGCCGCTCGGGCCGCCTCTGGAATCTCCAATTCCAGGCTCACCGGCAGATGGTCGGAAAAGGTGTAGTCCAACACCTTGGAACGGATCACCTTGAGGCTGCGCGAGACGAGGATGTGGTCGATCTTGCGCACCGGACGCCAGCTGGGGAAGGTGGGCTGATCGCAGGCCGGCTCCAAGAGGTCGTGGCGCATGAGGAAACGGCGGATTTCCGGTGCTTCGCAGCTGGCGTTGAGGTCTCCCATCACCACCAGGTGGGGGCGGCCGCGCAGCACATCGGAGACGAAATCGAGCTGCTTCTCGCGCGCCCGGCGACCCAGCGCCAAGTGCATGCTGCACAAGGTCAGCGCCTCGCGGGTCTCTCCAAAACGAAACACCATGGCGCCCCGGCCGGGAGCCGCCGGCAGCCGATAGTGGCTCACCTCCACCGGTTCGAACCGGGTGAGGAAACCATTGCTGTGGCGGGCGATGACCCCGATGTTGCGGTTCACCTGTCGGTACCAATGGGGAAAATCGGCCCGGTGAGCCAGATACTCGGTGATGTCCACGAAACCGCTGCGCAGGCTTCCGGCATCCACCTCCTGCAGACTCACCATGTCGTAACGTGACAGCAGGTTGGCGATGCGGTTGAGGTTGTGGATGCGCGCCCGGTGGGGCAGGACATGCTTCCAGCCCTGGGTGAGATATTCACGGTACCGGGCCGTGTCCACCCCCATCTGAATGTTGTAGCTCAGCAGGGTAAAGCGCGCCGGCAGCCGATGCGCAGGGGTGGACCGGGTCATGCTCAACCGCCCTTCCGCTCGTCCAGGATACGCTGAATGAGGATGTCGGCGGTCTCCAGCACCTTGGGCGTGTTTTTCACCCGATAGCGGCCGTCCACCACCAGAACCGGCACCGCACGGATGCCGTAACGGCGCATGAGGGTGGCGGCGCGGTTGGCACGGGTTTGAACCGCGAACGAGTCGAAAGCCTGGCGGAACTTGTCCAGGTCCACCCCTTCCCGCTCCAGGAACTTCTCTACCGCCGCGCGCGTGGTGAGGCGGTTGCGTTTGTCGTGGATCTCCCGGAAAAACGCCTCGTGCAGCCTTTCGGCCTCGCCTATGGACTCCAGGGCGTAGTAGGTCCGGGCGTGCAGGTTGGCCGCCCCGCCGAACATGGCGGGCATGTGTTCGAACTTCACGTGTTCTGGCAGGTTCTTGCGCCATTTCTGCAGGGCGGGGTCCAGATTCTTGCAGTGGGGGCAGGTGTACATGAAAAACTCGATCACCTGTACTTCGTTCCCGCTGCCGAGGGGCGGTGCAGGTTTGATCCGCTCATAGTCCACCCCCTCTTGCGGTTCCCAGGCTGCGGCCGGCCCGAAGACGAACAGCAGCAACAGCAACGACAGCGTTTTTTTCATGAAGGGCTCCTTAAGTTGGGTGTCGATCGGCTCTTTCTGGGACCGGGGTTCCGGCTTTCGGTTCCCGTCGCGCGCAAGCCATTGAACAGACTACATTATGGCACGAACCAAGCGAAACGGCGTGCACCGGTTCTCAGATGCCGAACGGGCCGGTTCCGTTTGACAGGATCGGGTGCTTTCGGTATGTTCACCGCCCCGCATGGCTAGGTAGCTCAGTTGGTTAGAGCACAGCACTCATAATGCTGGGGTCGGCGGTTCGAATCCGCCCCTAGCTACCAGTAAGGCATTTCGAAAAACGGCGCCGGCTCCTGCGCCGTTTTTTTGTTTGGATCGAGTACGGCTTCAATCGCGGTCATGGCGTTGGGGCGTTTCGGTGCCATGAGGCTGGCCGTCGGGCGGTATCCCATGATAGAGGGCTTTGAGCACGAAGGGTGGTATCAAAGTGGTGAAGGCGATGACCATGATCATGCCGGCATAGACGGCGTCATCGAAGATGCCACTGGTGCGGCCCAGTTCGGCGAAGATGAGCCCCACTTCGCCCCGAGGGATCATGGCCACGCCTACGGCCAGGCGACGCCGTAAGGGCTCCCGGATGAGGAAAGCGCCGCTGAATTTGCCGGCCACCGCCGCCAGCAGAAAGAGCAGGAAGAAGGCCCAGATGAAAGCGGATCCCCAATCCACCGCCTTCAGGTTGAGCGACAGCCCCACGGTGACGAAGAAGATGGGGGTGAACAGTTGGATGATGGGACGCATCTGGGCTTCGATGCGCATGGAGAATTCGGGCTGCGTACGCAGGGCGATGCCGAAAGGCAAAAAGAACCGCCGCGACAGCGCCAGCCCGGCGGCGAAACCGCCGAGGAGTTCAGGCGCGCCCATGGCATGGGCCAGCCAGGCGAAGAAGAGCACCAGCGACACCATGGCGGTGGGAATCAGTCCCGGCAGGTCGGAAGAGTTGTCCACGTGGCGGATCAGTATCGAGATGAGACGGGCCGCCACCGGCGCCAGCACGAAAAAGAGCAGGATGAATACCAATACTTTGCCGGTGTTGGCCAACGTGATCCCACCGGCCACGGAGAACTCATAGAGGAGCGCCAACAGCACCACCCCCAATACGTCGTCCAGAACCGCCGCGCCCAGCACGATCTGTCCTTCGCGGCTGTTCTGCCGCTTGAGATCGATGAGCACCCGCATGGTGATGCCGATACTGGTGGCGGTGAGCGCGCCGCCGATGAACAGAGAAACCAGGGTGGGGAGGTCGAATACCCATTCGGCGATGGCGTAACCCAACACGAATGGAAGCAGGAAGCCGGCGGTCGCCACCACGGCCGAGGCGCGGCCGGTGTTGAGCAGCTTGCGCACGTCGGTATCCAGCCCCACCTCGAACAGCAGGAGCAGGATGCCGATCTCGGCCAGGAAGCGGATGGTCGCGTCCGGCTCGATGATCCCCAGGAGGCTGGGTCCGAGGACGATGCCGGCGGTCAGCTCGCCGATCACAGCGGGCGCGCCCAAGCGTACCGCCACTTCGGCGAACGCCCGCGCGGTGATCAGGATGATCAGCAGATGGAGAAAGAAAGTGGCGGTGTCCACGTCTCCCCGTTCACCGACGTCCCGGACCGTCAGTCGAGGATAACACCGGCGTCGCGCAATTGCCGCTCCAGTCGGGCGGGATCGAAACCCGCGATGGTGCGTTTTCCCACCAGCAACAAGGGAACACCGCGTCCACCCAGGCGTTGAAATTCTTTGAAAGCGCGCGCGTTGCGTGTCACGTCTTCTTCCCGGAAGGGGACGCCGCGGCTTCTCAGCCACTGCTTCAGATGCCGGCAGTGGCGGCAACCCGATGCGGAATAAAGCACGATACGGGGGGCGTGGCGATTCATGTCAGAATTTCCGTTTTCGCGCGCTTTTCGCGCCTGATCGTGACTTCGGTCGATTCTTTTGCCGCTAGGGTTGCCACCTTGGCCGTTCTGGCTCTCCCTTGTCATCCCGACCCTTGTGTCGTCATTCCGGCTGCAGGGGGGATTCCTGGACGGACGCCCCTTTGGGAATGTCATGGGGCGCCTCGCTCCGCTCGAAATGTCAAGGTGAGAACGGCCTTTTGCCCGCGTCGGCCTTCGGCCTCGGCGGGCCTACGTCGTGGGCCTTATCCACGAAAACCCGATCCATCCCGTAGGCCGGACGAGGTCGCACAGCGGCCGACTCCGGCAAATCCGGGGACCTGGCCTTCGCCCGTGTCGGCCTTCGGCCTCGGCGGGCCTACGTTCGTGGGCCTTATCCACGAAAACCCGACCCTCCTCGTAGGCCGGACGAGGCCGCACAGCGGCCGACTCCGGCAAATCCGGGGACCTGGCCTTCGCCCGCGTCGGCCTTCGGCCTCGGCGGGCCTACGTTCGTGGGCGTTTCCACGAAAGCCCGACCCATCCCGTAGGTCGGACGAGGCCGCGCAGCGGCCGACTCCGGCAATTCCCCGTATGGCCTTCTCGACCCCTCTTCACCGCCTCCTCGTTGTCATTCCGGCCGAGGGGTGAATTTCTGACGAACCATGGCAATCCACCTTCCTTTCACGGCGTTTCGCTGGTGAGGCGCCGCTCCGCTTCGCGATACTTTTCCGCCGTTTTTTCGATGATCTTTAGGGGCAGTTCCGGTGCCGGAGGCTTCTTGTTCCAGCCGATGGATTCCAGATAGTCGCGCACGAACTGCTTGTCGAAACTGGGTGGGCTCGTGCCCGGCCGGTACTGGTCGGCCGGCCAAAAACGGGAGGAGTCGGGCGTGAGCACTTCGTCGATGAGGTGCAGACGGCCGGCATCGTCCACACCGAATTCGAACTTGGTGTCGGCGATGATGATGCCCCGCTCCAGGGCATAGGCCGCCGCTTCCGTGTAGATGCGCAGGCTCACATCGCGCACCTGCTCGGCCAGCTCGTCGCCGATGCGGTCGGCCACGTAAGCGAAATCGACATTGCGATCGTGCTCCCCCGGCGCCGCTTTGGTGGAGGGAGTGAAAATGGGTTCCGGCAACTGATCCGCCAATGCCAACCCCGGAGGCAGAGGGATGCCGCAGACGGCCCCTGTTTTCTGGTAATCTTTCCAGCCCGACCCGATGAGATATCCGCGCACGATCGCTTCCACGGGCAGCGGGTCGAGCCGGCGCACCACCATGGCTCGGTCACCCAGACGCTCGCGCGTCAGGGGATCGGGAATCACCGCTTCGACGGGGATGTCCGTGAGTTGATTGGGCACCAGAGGAGCGGTGCGCTCGAGCCAGAAGCGGGAGACTCGGGTGAGCACTTCGCCCTTGCCGGGAATGGGCTGAGGCAGCACCACATCGAAGGCGGACAGCCGGTCGGTGGTCACCACCAGGAGGTGGTCGGCGTCCACGGCATAAAGGTCCCGCACCTTGCCCCGGTGAATGAGCTCGAGGCCGGCGAGGTCGGACTGATAGAGTGCGCTCATGGCGTCTATTCGGCGGCTCAAAAGCGAATTATAACCATGCAGACTCCTTCCGACAGCGACTACATGGCCGCCTTCCGCGGCAGTTTCACTTCGGCTTTACGTTGGCACCACCTGGACGACCTGTGGTCCCGATTGCGCGAACGCCCGGAAGGCTGGTACGTCTATGCGGTGGGGGAACCGCCGCCCAAGGCGCCTGCGACCCCGGAAGCGTTTCTCCGCTTTCTGGAGGAGGTGGATCGGTTGCTGCGTGACGAGCACCAGGAAGACTACTGTGGAATCGTTTATGCCGATGATCTGCAGCAGCCGTCCATGGTGAAGATCTACGACCCCAACAATCTCGGCGTGGTGTGCGGCTACAGTGAAAATCCCCCGCTGCCGGGCTGGGTTCTCAGCCGCATTCCGCCCGTGGATCTGGAGGCCGCCCGTCCGCCCAACAACCGGCGCCGCTGGTGGCAGCGCTTGTTCGACTGATGGGAGCAGATTGGTGTGCAACCAATAACCCAGTAAAATACTCTAAAATTACAAAATGACCGAATGTTGGAGTGAGAACGATGAGCGAAACAGCCAAGCAACAAGCACTGGCCGACATCACGCGCGCCGTGATGCAGGTGCTGGACAACTGGAAGCTGGACACGGAAACCATGCGCCAAGTGTTGGCCATGCCGGACGATGTCCGCGGGCGGGCGTTTGCCAAGTTCCGTGAAGGGACGGCCACTTTTCCTTCCGACCCCAAAGTGCTGCGTCGTTGCGAATATGTGCTGAGGATCGCCGACGCCTTGCGCACCGCCTATCCCGTGAATCCCAAGATGGGTGGGCGTTGGATTCACCAGCGCCAAAAGCGTTTTGGTGGCCGCACGCCCATTTCCATGATCCTCGAAGACGGTGAAACCGGCCTGGCGGTGGTGCTGGGCGAGGTGGACTGCACCTTCGCCTGGGACTGCACCGGGTCCAAGGCCGTATCCGTGGCCAAATAACCTCGGGCCGTCCTTGCTTTGTCAAGCGGTGTTATGCACACGCCCCAAGGATATGGGGCGTGTGTTTTCTCTTTGCCCCAAGAAAAACGACAAGCCAGAGGGCGTCTGTATAACACATTGAAAAACAATGAAAAAACGAATTGTACAAAATTTGTGCAATTTGACGGAAATCGTGTTCCGGCGCGTACTCTTGCCTCTTCCCCAAGTTTGATCCACAAAGTTTTCCACAGGATTTGTGGATAGGATTTTCATCCCCTTGCAAGGCAATGAAATGAAATTCTTGCTGCAAGCGGTTTGTCTGGAAACGCTTTCAAGTCATTGATATTGGTCCGGCAAGAGCCCTGTTGGCCGACGCGAAAGGGGTATGGGCCGTGTCCGGCCGGACTGCCGGAGTCGGCCGCTGCGCGGCCTCGTCCGGCCTACGGGATGGACCGGACTTTCATGGAAATGGCTGCGAACGTAGGCCCGCCGAGGCCGCAGGCCGACGCGGGCGGGGCAGGCCCGGGTTTGCCGGAGTCGGCCGCTGTGCGGCCTCGTCCGGCCTACGAGGAGGGTCGGGCTTTCGTGGAAATGGTCGCGACCGTAGGCCCGCCGAGGCCGTCAGGCCGACGCGGGCGGAGGCCAGACCCCCGGCTTTGCCGGAGTCGGCCGCTGCGCGGCCTCGTCCGGCCTACGAGATGGATCGGCTTTCGTGGAAATGGCTGCGAACGTAGGCCCGCCGAGGCCGAAGGCCGACGCGGGCGGAGGGCAAGCTGCCAGGTTTGCCGGAGTCGGCCGCTGCGCGGCCTCGTCCGGCCTACGAGGAGGGTCGGGCTTTCGTGGAAAGGTCCACGACGTAGGCCCGCCGAGGCCGTCAGGCCGACGCGGGCGAAGGCCAGATCCCCGGATTTGCCGGAGTCGGCCGCTGTGCGGCTTCGTCCGGCCTACGAGGAGGGTCGGGCTTTCATGGAAATGGCTGCGAACGTAGGCCCGCCGAGGCCGCAGGCCGACGCGGGCGGATGAACGCCTGCAACCGGCGTATAATCCGCCCCCTTTCGTACTGCCCTGCCTCCCCCAATGATCGAGAACCTCAGAAACATCGCCATCATCGCCCACGTGGACCACGGCAAGACCACCCTGGTGGACGAGCTGCTCAAGCAGTCGGGCACCC
>CAYOJM010000033.1:0-23615 GCA_964404295.1 uncultured Sedimenticola sp.
GATCTTCCACGCCGGCACCGCCGAGCGGGACGGCCGGGTGGTCACCGCCGGCGGCCGGGTGCTCTGCGTCACCGCCCTGGGCGAGACGGTCACCGAGGCCCAGAAGCGCGCCTACGAGCTGGCCGACCGCATCCACTGGGACGGCGTCTACTACCGCCGTGACATCGGCTACCGCGCGGTGGAACGGGAGCGCCGCGAACGCGGATGAAGCTCCCCCTCTCTCCCTGTGACCGCACCGGCGCCCGTCTGCTGCTGGCGCTGGCTTTGGTGGTGGTCGCCTGGCTCATGTTGAGCCCGGCGGTGGGTCGGGGCGGCATCCCCATCAACGACAAGCTGGCCCATCTACTGGTGTTCGCCGGCCTGGCCCTGCTCACCCACGCCAGTTGGCCCGACCGAGATTTCGACTGGCTTCTGGCGCTGCCCCTGCTGGCCTATGGAGCGACCCTCGAGGGGTTGCAATACTTCGTGCCGGGCCGGTTCTTTTCCTGGGCGGACATTCTCGCCGACGCCGCCGGGCTGCTGCTCTACGGTCTGTTGCTGCCGCGGCTCCTACCGCGCCTTTCTTGAGCCTTCACGCATCGATGTCGAGCACGATCTTGCCCAGGGTGTGACCGGTTTCGACGAGCCGATGGGCCTCGGCCGCTTCAGCCAGAGGCAGCACCCGGCTCACTTCTATACGCAACCGTCCTTCGGTCATCCACTCCCCGCAGCGGCGGAGGATCTCACCCTGATGGGCGAGGGCGTCGGGCAGATCCTTGAGGGCCGGCGTGAGCATGAGCGTGAAGGCGATGGTGAGATTGCGGTTGCGCGCTTCCGAGGTGACCAGTCCCTCACCGGGATCGAGGATGGTCACCAGGGTGCCGTACTCGGCCAGCAGGGGAATGGATGCGCGGAAGACTTCAGGCCCCACGGTATCGAACACCAAATCCACGCCCCGGCCTTCGGTCACCCGATCCACCACCTCGGCCACCGACTCGCGGGTATAGTCGATGACCACGTCGGCTCCCAACCGGCGCACCAACTCGGCCTTCTCCGGCGAGCTCACGGTGGTGAAGACGCGCGCACCGCGCAGCTTGGCCAACTGAACGGCCACGTGTCCCACTCCGCCGGCGCCGCCATGGATGAGCACATCCTGCTCCGGCTCCAGGCGCCCGCGATCGTAGAGCGCCTCCCACGCAGTGATGAGCACCAGGGGCCCTGCAGCGGCGTGTACCCAATCCACCTTCGCCGGCTTGAATTCGGCGCGTTGCTCGTCGAGCACGGTGAATTCGGCATAATTGCCCTGCTCGCGCCCCAGCCCGCCGTGGCAGAACCAGACCTGGTCGCCGGGCTGGAAGCGGCTCACCTGCTCACCCACGGCCACCACTTCTCCGGCGCCGTCACAGCCGAGGATGGCGGGCGGCTGGGCGCCATAGAAGAGCCCCCGTTTGCGCAGCTTGGTGTCGATGGGGTTCACCCCCGCGGCGTGCAGCCGGACTTTGATCTGTTCGGGCCGGGTGATCTCGGGCTCCGGCACCTCGCGAAGCGCCAGCACCTCGGGAGGGCCGGGCTCGGTCATGACGACGGCTTTCATGGTGACATCGCTCCCCTGTGGACCTCGACGCGATTCATGTAATCTTGACCCCATGCCTTCGACCCTTCAAGCCCTAAAGCGCCACCAGGCGGCCCTGCGCGCCTGCCGGCGCTGCCCCGACATGATTCCACCGGTGGTGGTGGGGCGGCCGGTGTTGTCTCCCATCATCTCCATCGGCCAGGCGCCGGGAGAACGGGAAGGCGCCGCCGGAAAGCCTTTCGCATGGACCGCCGGCAAGACGTTGTTCAAATGGTTCGAGCGCCTCGGGGTGGACGAGACGCGCTACCGGGAGCGGGTCTACATGGCCGCCGTATGCCGCTGTTTTCCAGGGAAGAACCCCAGAGGGGGCGACCGCGTTCCCGATCGACGGGAGATCGACAACTGCCGTCCGTGGCTGGAACGCGAATTCCATCTGCTGCGCCCGCAACTGGTGATTCCCATCGGCAAGCTGGCCATCAACGAAATCTTGCACGCCCCCCGTCTGGCGGACGTGGTGGGCCGCGTCTTCGAGACGTCCCTGTTCGGCGTCGACACGACGGTGATCCCTTTGCCCCACCCCTCGGGCGCCTCCACCTGGCATCGAACCGAACCGGGCCGAACCCTGTTGCACGAGGCGCTCGAGCACATCGGACGACATCCGGCCTGGCAAGCCACGTTCGCCGAGGAAGACTGATCTTCCTGGACGGCTCAAGGCTCGCCTCCCTCGTCGCCGTCCTGTTCCAGATAGGCCAACCATTGCGCCGCCTGGGTGCGGGACTCGGAATGGGCGCGGGCGCGCTCGAAGGCGGCGCGCGCTGCCGCCGTCTCGCCCCGTTCGTACAAGGCCATTCCCTCGAGCAACCAGGCGTCGCCCGGGTTGCGCAAACCACCGAGAGCGCGCGCCCGGCGGGCGTGGTGCACCACTTTGGCCCAGCGCTCGCGCTCATACCACAACCGCGCCAATCGCAGGTGGAGCCGTCCGTCCTTGCGCGCCCGGGCCGCGGCTTCCAGGGCATCGATGGCCGCCTCGGTCTCCCGCGCCTGCATCCAGATCTCGCCCAGGCGCTGGCGGTTGCGGCCCGTGCGACGGATGCGACCCGCGGCCATCTCCCGCTCCAGGATGCGCGCCGCCTTGTAGGGAATCTTTTGCATCAAATAGAGCTCCACCAGATTGAGCAGCTCCGACTCCTTGTTCAAAAACCCTTGCCGGTAGGCCAAGGCCAACACCGCCAGCGCGCGACGATTCCGCCCCAATAGATGGTGAACCCCGGCGAGCTGCTTCCAATAGCGCGCCCGTCCAGGCCAGAGGGTGACCATTTTCTCCAACACCCGGGCCATGGACTTGAGATCGTTGCGCTGATAATGGAGGGCCGCCAGGAGCTGATACCACGCTTCCCGAGGCCGCTGCGCCTTGGAGATGGCCTTGCGGATGGCGCCGATGGCCTTGCCGTAGCGCTCGAGCTGCGCATAGACCATGGCGCCGAAGGCGTAGCTCTCGGCCGATGGATTCTTGGTCTCGGCCAGCCAGGCCTCATACGCCCGGGCCGCCTGCTTCCACTCTTCGAGACCGGCGTAAAGTTGGGCCAGATCATACTTCAACGCCGCCACCACTTCATCGGGCAAGGCTCCCGTCTCCAGGGCCTTGCGAAACGCCGCCACCGCCTTGCGATAGCGTCCCTCCGCCGCATGCAGGTAGCCCCAGGTCTGCATCACCACGGCGTATTCGTAGCCCCCCTCGCGCACCCGCCCCGCGAGCGATTGGAGCTTTTTTTCTGCTTCCCCGAACCGCTCGGCGGCCATGAGGGCCTGGATCTTCTCCAACCGTCGGTAGGTGGTTTCACTCAATGCGCCGGCGGAAACGTCTCCAGCCGCCGCCCACCACGCCAGTACCGACGCCAACCACAAAGCGATCCCCGAAAGCCGCCTCGCGCTCGTCATCGCCGCTTCTTGTCCAGTTTGAATTCGATGACCTGCACCGCCCGCCGCGCCACCGGCTTGCCGTCTACAACCCTGGGCTTGAATTTCCACTTGAGGATGGCGCGCTTGGCCGCCCGTTCGAAATATCCCTTGGGATGGGCCTCGACCACCTTCACGTCTTTCACCGTCCCCGTCTCGGTGACGGTGAACTCCAACTTGACCCACCCCTCTTTGCCGGCCAGGGCCGCCCGCCGTGGATAGCGCGGCGCGATGCGCACCAGAGGAATGAGCTCGGCATCCGGAGCGGTCGTCGCCGCCGGCGCGAAATCCCCCAGGAAAGGCCCGCCCTTGACGCCCGGCGGCGAAAACCTGGGCATCTCCATGGGCGCCAGCTTCAGCGAGAGGGGCGCCTGCGGCGCCGCGGCCAGGGGCGGAGGAGGAGGCGGCGGCTTTTTGGGCAGCGGCGGCTTCGGCGGCAGCACCCGCTGTTTGGTGCGCAGCTCAGTCTTCTTCTCCACCCGCACGAAATCGACCACCGAATAGCTCTGAAACCGCTTGAGGTCCCCCCGCCCCTGGCTGATCATGAAGTGCATGAGATAGAACAGCCCGAGGGTCACTGCGGCCGCCAGCAGCAGAGAGAACGAGAGGCGGAGCACGTCAATCCCTCCGTCTCCGCCGTCGGCCGGTGAGAACGACTGGGCTGGGTGGTTTCGAACGCAACGCCTCACTCCCGGGTCGCGGCGATGGAGATGTTGCTCACCCCCGCCAGGCGAACCTGGTCCATCACCTGAACCAGCAAGCCGTTCTTGGAGTCGCGGTCGGCCTGGATCACCACTGCGGCCTCCGGGTTTTCCGCCTTGAACCGTTCCACGTTGGCCCGTACGGCGCGCACGTCCACCCTCCGCTTGTCGATCCACACTTCGCCGTCGGCGGTGATGGCGATGAGGATGTTGCCCCTTTCCTGACGCTCCGAGGTGTTGGCCGTCGGCCGATTGACGTCAACGCCGGACTCCTTGACGAACGAAGTGGTCACGATGAAGAAGATGAGCATGATGAAGACGATGTCCATCAGCGGCGTCAGGTCGATCCCGGGCTCATCTTCCTCCTGACAGTAACGACGTCTCATGCGCACTCCTCCTTGTCGGGATCGCAAATCAGCAACCGGTCGGCGGCCAACTGGGTGTAGAACTCGGCATGAAACCGAAGCCTGGCGCTGAAATAGAGGCCGGAGAGGGCCACCACCATGCCCGCCATGGTGGGGATGGTGGCCATGGAGATGCCCGATGCCATGAGGCGAGGATTGCCGCTGCCGCTCACCGCCATGGTTTCGAACACCTGGACCATGCCGAACACGGTACCCAGCAACCCAAGGAGCGGGCAGACGGCCACCAGCGCCCGCAACAGATACAAACCGCGATGGAGCTGGAGCGCGAGCTCCGAAACCAGGGCTTCTCGGATACGGTGGGCGTGCCAACTGTGGCGGTCCGCGCGGGCCGACCACTGGGCCAGCACCCGCCGCATGAGCCGCGGCCAGGTGAGGCGCAAGAACCAGTAGCGCTCGATGATGAGCGTCCACATGACGAGCGCCACGCCCAGGATCACCACCAGCACCGGCCCGCCCGCCTCGAGAAAGTCCCGAACCGCTTCGAGAACGCCGGCGATCCCCGGATTCATGGCGTCTGGGCCTCCCTCTGATGGAGCCGCTCGGCCTGGCGCGCCACGATCCCGGCGCTCTGCTCTTCGAGGATCTGCACCAATGCGCGGCTGCGGCCGGCCACCAACGCATGGAGCAGCGTCAGGGGAATGGCCGCCGCCAACCCCAACACCGTGGTGACCAGAGCCTGGGAGATGCCACCGGCCATGAGCTTGGGGTCTCCTGTTCCGAACAAGGTGATGGACTGGAAGGTCTGGATCATGCCGGTGACGGTGCCCAACAGCCCCAACAACGGCGCCATCACCGCCAGAATCTTGATGATGGAGAGGCCCCGCTGAAGCCGCGGCACCTCCTTGACCACCGCTTCATCGATCTTCCGTTCCAGGGTCTCCAAGTCGGCCTCGCTGTTCGCGCGCCAGGCGAGCAACACACGCCCGAGCGGGTTCCCTTTCCTGGGCGACTCGGGGTGTTTGAGCTGGGCTTTGACCCGCCAGGAGACGATCCACAACGCCAGCAAACGATACAAAGCCAGCAGAAGACCGAAAGCCGCCAATCCCAGGATCAGGTATCCCACCACTCGCCCCTGTTCGATCCGCTCTTCCAGTGTGGGCGTTTGCACCAGCACCTGAAGGATAGCGCCGCGGGAGGGGTCCACCGCCATGGGCACCCATCCGGTGCGCGCCGCCTCCAGGGCCCGAGCCATTTCGACATAGCGCCGAGGCGGCTGCCGCGGGAGCACCAGAAGTTGATCGGTCTCGGGCAGGTAGCGGAGGAAACGCCCGCCGGCCACGGCATCGAACACCCCCACGCGAACCACCGGCTGCCGCTTCTCGCTGCCGTCGGCCTCCACCACCTCGTCCTCGAAGCGGACCACTTTGCCCGATTCGGCCATCTCGTGAAGCATCTGGAACCACAACGTCTCCAGGGCCGTCACGTCGGGCAAGGCCTTTTGCCGGGCGAGCGCCAGCAGGTCGCGATGGCGTCCCGGATACTGAGCCGACACCAGAGAGTTCTCCAGCACACCGGCCACGTCACCGGCCACCTGGCGCACCACTCCGAACAGTTCACCCAGGTCGCCTTGGCGACGTTGGAGACGCGCTTCCATTTCCGCCAGCCGCTGTTCGTTCTCGTCGAATCGCGCGCGCAACGCTTCGCTGCGCGCCTGTTCGGCCTGAAGCCGAGCACGGGCCTGGGCCAACAGCTGGGCCTGCCGATCGCGGGCGGCACGGAACTCGGCCTCGCGTTTCCGATTGAGGCGCGCCTCCTCCTGCCGCGCTTGCTTGACCTCTTCGAGCAGCCGATCCAAGGTTCCGGCGCCGGAGAACGGCGTCAGCAAAATCCCCAGCACCAGCACCAGCAACCGCCGGCTCATCGGGCCGACTCCGGAGCCGGTACCGGCAGCCGCACCAGATCGGGCGGCGCCTGCCGCCGGGCCATGCGCAGTGCGTCACGCACCGGCCGGCGATAACTCTCGTCCAGACGGCGCCAGGTGCCGGCGGCCGGATCCCACACCGCCGTCTCCCGCCGGTCGAGCGTCTGGTACAGGAGCAACATCCGCCCGACCCTCAGGTAGTCCACCGAGCGCCGCACGCCGTTGGCCTCCAAGGGGCCGGTGTAGGCCTCGAGGGTACGGCCATACTCCAGTTCCACCTGATACGCTTCGAGGATGCGCCGGTATTTCTCCGCCACGCTCACGTCGGCCCGGTCCAGCAGCGCTTCGAGCGACGCCACCCGCTCCGCCCGCTCTTCGGACAGGAAAGGCAGGTCCGCGGCCACGAACCGCCCCAGGGTATCGACCATCCGCCGCATGAGCGGAACCACCGCCCGTTGGGTCTCCTCGATACCGTCCAACTGCCGCTGTAGAGACTCCAGCTCCTCTTCCTGGGCGCGGACGAGCCGCTCCACCTGATCGTCGTACTGCTTGAGGGTGTCGTACTGGCGCAGGAGCAGCTTGTACTCGGCCACCATCTTCTCGGTGTCGTCGGCCAACTCGTCGATGCGCTGCTGGGAAGCGGCCGCTGCCTGCTCCGTCTTCTCCTGCTCCCGCACCACCGACTTCAGGCCGGCGCCAAAAGCGAGAGACCCCAAGCAACACGACAAGAACAACAGAACGGGGATGCGCATGGCATACAGCTCCCGATGGGCTCGAAAGGGCCGATTATAGGAAGCGCCGACGGCATGCCGCCACGTGGTGCCCGGGATGGAAAGCCCGATTTCTGACCGGGCGCAATTCCCACGCCTTCCGTTGCGCCATTTGGCACAGAATCAAAAACGCTGACTGTAATCGAGGAAAAAAGTGCGCCCCTCGATGGGATAGAGGTAGTAGAACAGGGTGTAGTCGGCCTCCACCTCCAGATCGATGGGCGGATCTTCGTCGAAGAGGTTGCGCGCCCCCATGGCGAAGCGGCCGTTCCAGGGGGTGTCCCAGGTGAAGGTGAGGGTGTGGGCGGTCCAGCTGTCGATGTCCCGTGGGGTGGCCTCCATGCCGTCGATGTAGTCCACCAGCCAAGAGAGACCATAGTCGCGCCAGCGCCAGGCGAGGCTCGCCTGGACGCGGTCGTCGGGCGCGGGGCCCACGGCGGCGCTCCAGGTGCCGGCATAGTCCTTGCTCTCGAGCTCGGGCGCGAGCTGGTAGTCGTACTCCAGCACATGGACCCAGGCGAGCCGGGACACCAGATGCCCCGCATGCAGCCGCCAACGGCCGGTGAGGGTGAGATCGATGCCGCGGGTCTGCAGGCGGGAAACGTTGGCCAGCGTACTGTGGACCTCGGTGATGCCGCCCCAAGCGTCCCGTGACACGGCAGTGCCATCCGGCAACGGAAGACCAGCGTACTCCAGGTTCAGCAAGGCCTGGGCGCTGTAGGTCTGGATGGCGTCCCGCACTTCGATATCGTAGTAGTCCAGGGTCAGCTCGAACCGTTCTCCGGACGACCACACCAGCCCCAGGTGCCAGGACTCCGACCGCTCTGGACTCAATGACGGATTGCCGCCGGAAAGCACCCAGACCTCCTCCGCGGCGCACCCATGAGGCGGCGGACAATCTCGCACCACTTCCACGCTCCATCCGGGTGCCGTATAGAGGTCACTCATGCTGGGCGCGCGGAAGCCCCGGCCCCAGCTGGCCCGCAGCATCAAATCCTGCCTGGGCTGCCAACGCGCCTTGAGCTGGGGAGAGGTCTTGCTGCCCACGTCACTGTAGCTGTCGTGGCGCAGAGCGGCGGTGAGCTCCAGGCGCTCCAGCACGGGCAGCATCACCTCGCCGTAGAGCGCCCATTGGCGACGGTCCCCCTCGGCGGAGGAGCCGGCGGTGCCAATGACGTTCTCCGCCTGGCTCTGATCGTCGTAGATATCGGCGAACGATTCGTCCCGATACTCGTAGCCAACCGCCCAGGCCACGTTGCCGCCCGCCATTTCGAACGACGCTTCCCCCGTGAGGCTCACGCCGGCATTGAAGAAATCATTGTGCATGTCCCGGCCGATGGTGGTCCGCATCTCGTCCATGACCCAGGCGGGCGTGGCCCAGGGGTTGGCGGGATCATAGTTGCCGTTCTCGATGTGGGTGACGGCCTTGTCGTAGAGAATGTAGTTCTTGCCGGTGTAGTCGCCTTCGTACTTGTTGTAGCGGAAGAACAGATCGTAATCCACCGAGTCCGACAGGGCGCCTTGGATTCCCGCCACGGAATCGACCTGAAGGTTGACCATGGTGTCGTTGCGCGGCCCGAACGGATGAAAACGCACCCCCAGCCAGGTGTCGGGCCCATAGGTCGGATCGTTCACATAGAGGCCGCCATCGTCCGGCCCACCCAGCGCCGGAGCAAACCGGCCGAAGGAGCGGATCCGGGACAGCAATCCCTGGAAATAAAAGGTGGTCTCGGTGTCGAGCTCGTAATCGAATCGGAAAAAACCGCTGCCCCGCTCCATGCGGTTGGTCTCCGCCGCCACGTCGGCATAGGCATAGGCGCAGACCGTCCCTTCGTTGAGCGCCGGATCGCCGTTGGGATACTGATACACGCCGGCGAACACGGCCGGATCGCACACGCCCTTGTAAGGCTCGTAGAGCCAGGTCGCAGGATTCCACACCGTGTTGCCGAACAGACTCAGGCCGCGGGTGGTGTCGAAGTTCACGCCATCCCCCAACACCTTCTCACTCCACCAGCGATCCCGGGACCAGATGATGTCCTTGTTGTGATACTCGAGGGAGAAGAGGTAGCTGCCTCTTGCGTGGCGCCCTCCATGTACCAGGCTGAAATTCTCGGCGTCGCCGCCGGAACGGGTGGGACGCTCCACCATTCCGGCGAGCTCCGTGCCCTGGAAATCCTTGCGCAAAATGATGTTGATGGCGCCTGCGATGGCCTCGGAGCCGTAGATGGCCGAAGCCCCTTCCTGGAGGATCTCGATACGCTCCACCGCCGCCAAGGGGAGGATATTGAGATCCACCGCCTCGCCGCCCACCACCGGAGAATTGGGCAGGCGCCGGCCGTCGAGCAGCACCAGGGTCCGTTCCGCCCCCAGCCCGCGCAGGGAGACCTGGGCCTGGGACTGGCCGGTATTGCCCGACACCTCACGGAAGGAACCGAAGGTGTTCCACGGGCTGTTACGCAGCACGTCGGCTACGGTGGAGAGGCCGGAGAGCTCGATCTGCTGCCGGTCGATGACGGCGATGGGCGTGGCGCCCTCGACATCGACCCGGCGGATGTGGGACCCAGTGACCCGGGTCTTCTCCAAAACGATCGGCTCGTCCTCCGTCGAGGCGTCGGCCGGCGTCACCGCAAGGAAAAGGGCAAGAAGTGGTCCCGGATGGAGGAATCGCGCCATGGCCCGCGAGACAATGAATCGAATCCGGCGGTCAAGGGTAACCTGGAGGGGGCGCCGCGTCCAACATGGCGTGGTCAGAGGGGCGCCCGTTCGGCCAGGGGCGACAGATTCGGCAGAATCCACCGTGGCGGCGGATGCTCGATCCAGGGCCATCGCACCACCGGATCACGGCGCAACCAGACCGCCCGCAAGCCCGCCCGCCGGGCGGCGAGCACGTCCCGCTCAGGGTCGTCGCCCACGTGGAGCATCTGCGACGGTTCCACGCCAGCCCACTCGGCGGCGGCATGGAAGATGGCCGGATCGGGCTTGGCGGCCCCCACCTCGGCGGAGGTGAGGTCGAGGTGGAAGCACCCCGCCAACGGGGTCTTCTCCACCTGGGCGTTGCCGTTGGTCACCGAGACGAGGAGGAAGCGCTCGCGCAGCCGGCGAAGCACCGGCACCACCTCCTCGTAGGGCTCCACCCGGTTGCGCGCTTCGCGGAACACCGCGGTGGCCTCCTCTGCCAACGCCAGGGGATAGCCGTGACGCGCCATCACTTCTTGCAGGGTGCGCAGGCGCACCAGGGTGAGGTCGTGCACCAGCTCGGGGTGGGACCGCATGAAGGCCTTGCGGTGTTCCCACATCGCCTCCAGGCTCATCGCCTCCGTGACCCGGGGCGCATGGCGCCGAAGCCAGTCGTAGACCACCTGCTCCGCCCGCCGGATGACCGGCCGGCACGGCCACAGGGTGTCGTCGAGATCGAAAGTGATGACCCGGATGCCGGCGAGCATCACAGCACGGAAAGGACCTTCTCTTCCACGAAGTCCGCCAAGGGGCGCAAGGCCTCGTAATCCCGGCCCACTTCGGTGACGTAACCCAGGGTCCGGGGAATGTCGCCCAGATAACCGGGCTTGTGGTCACGATGGTACAGCCGGGCAAAGATACCGGCCGCCTTGAGGTGGCGCTGCACCCCCATGAGATCGAACCAGCGCAGAAAGTCCGCCTCGTGCGCCTCGCGCAGCACCCCCGATTGCACCGCCAGTTGGAAATAGCCCCACGCCCACTCCAGCACCCGCTCCCGAGGCCAACGGATGTAACAATCCCGGAGCAGGGAGACCAGATCATAAGTGACCGGCCCCTCGACGGCGTCCTGGAAATCCAGCACCCCCGGCTCGGGGGAGACGCCGGCCACCAGATTGCGCGAATGGTAGTCACGGTGGACGAAGACCCGCGGCTGCTCCAGCGCGCTGTCGGCCAACAGGCCGAACACGCGATCCAGCATCTGGTTCTCGGCGCCGGTGAGCGCCATGCTCAGGTGGGTTTCGAGCAGCCACTCCCTGAACAGCTCCATCTCTTCGAGCAGGAGCGCCCGGTCGTAAAGAGGCAGGCCCGCAGGATCGATGCAAGCCTGCATGCTCATCAACGCGCCCAGGGCATTGCCGTAAAGACCCTCCACCCGTGCCTCGTCAAGCTCATCCAGATAGAGGCGATCACCCAGGTCTTCCAGCAGCAGGAACCCCTGCTCCAGGTTCTGCGCATGGATCCGCGGCGCATGCACCCCCACCGCCTCCAGGCGGGCGGCCACCTCCACGAACGGACGGCAATCTTCCCGCTCCGGCGGCGCGTCCATGGCGATGCGGGTGGCGCCATCGGCCAGGCGGACACGGAAATAGCGGCGAAAGCTGGCATCTGCGGAAGCAGGCTCGAGCTCGAACTCCTCCAGGCCGCACGCCTGCCGCAGCCACAGTTCCAGCTCCTGTCGTCGTTGGGCCATGATTCTGCTCGGGTCACTGCCCGGTCCAGGATTGAACGAGGCGCCATTCTATGCGATTTTACGCCGGCCATCCCAGATTCCGGTGCCCCTTTTCCCCGTGAACTCAAGGCCTTTCATTCTCCTGCGCCTTCTGGCGGCTTTGGCGGCGCTCCATTGGGGGGCGGTCACGCCGGCACGGGGAGAATGGACCTGTCGACCGGCGGCCCATGGCGACGGCTGGGCATGCCACGCCGAGCCACGGACCGCGCCAACACCGCCGCCCACCGCCTCCAGGGAAGGGGCGGCCGCACCAGCCGGAGCGCCCTCCGCCTCTCATACAGCCCCAGCAACCGAACGCGCCCTTTCGGCCACCGAGCCAAAAGAGGACCGGACCGCCCTCCATCCGCCCCCGGCTGCCGCCCCCCAAACGCAGCCGCCCACTCCGGAAACCCAACAGTCTCCTTCGGTCGAGCTGGAAGAAGCGCGGGCCGGCGCCTCCTCTGACGCTCCCTCTTCGGACGGAAGCGCATGGTTCCCCTCCCTGGATCGCGATCTGGAGTGGGCGCAGTGCCAGCTGCGCGCCCTGCCGCCCAAACCCATCGACAGCCCCGGCGGCCACATCGTGGGCGAGGCGGACGCGGTGGAGCTGGCACACCACAATCAGGTGGCCCTGTTCCGCGGACGGGCCGAAATCCTTCAGCCCGGCATGCGGGTGCGCGCCGACACCTTGGAGTACGATCGCCGCCAGGCCCGGGTGCGAAGCGACCATCCCCTGTACATCGAACAACCCAGCCTCCGCCTGGTGGCGGAGAAGGGAGAGTATTTCCCACGGCAGCATCGAGGCACCCTGGATACGGTGGAATACCGCCTGCTGGAGCCACGCGCCCGAGGGCGCACCACCAAGGCCGAACTGCTCGACGCCGACCACAGCCGCTTCGATGAGGTGAGCTTCACCACCTGCCCCCCCGGCAACGATGGCTTCATGGTGCACGCGCAGCGGATGGAGGTGGACCGGACCGAACAGGTGGCCCGCTTCCACCACGCCCGCCTCGACCTGTTGGGGCTGCCCGTTTTTTACTCCCCTTACCTCTCCATCCCTCTGACAGACGCACGGCGCAGTGGCTTTCTGACCCCCACGGTGGCTTTTTCCAGCACCAACGGCTTCGATCTGACCGTGCCCTATTACTTCAATCTGGCACCCAACTACGACGCCACCCTGATGCCCCGCTGGGTGGCGAAGCGGGGGCTGCTCCTGGGAGGGGAGTTCCGCTTTCTCCATCCACCGCACAACGGCACCTTACGGGCCGAACTCCTGCCGAACGACCGCCTGTACGAAAAGAGCGGACCCCGCGGCGCCTTTCATGCCCAGACCCGCAGCAACCTGGGGCAAGGGCTTTCCGCCACCTTGGATCTGAACTGGGTCTCCGACCGCGACTACCTGCGTGACCTGGGGCGCAGCCTGGCGGTCACCAGCACCAGTTTCCTGCGCAACCGGGGCGCGCTGGAATACCATCACCGCAACTGGGATTTTCTGGCCGAGCTGCGCCACTACCGCACCCTGGACGAATACATCCCGCCCCGTTCCCGGCCTTACAGCCTTCTGCCCCGTCTCAACGCCGACTGGCGTCTCGTCCAGGGACCGGGCGGCTTCGATTACGGCTTCACCGGCGAGTTCGTCCACTTCTACCGGGAAGAGAGCGTCACTGGCCAGCGGGTGGACCTCCTGCCCCGCATCGCCTGGCCGCTGCAGCGCAGCTGGGGCTATCTCACCCCCTCCGCGGAGTTGCGCTACACCACCTACCGACTGCAAAACCGCCTTCCCGATGAGGACGACGCCCCGGACCGTTTCACTTATACGCTGAACCTGGACGGCGGCCTCTTCTTCGAGCGGCCGGCGGAGTTTTTCGAGCGCCACCTCCTGATCACCCTCGAGCCCCGCGTTTTCTATACCTATACCCCTTACCGCGATCAGGACGAACTGCCCCTTTTCGACACAGGACTTTTCGATTTCACCTTCGACAACCTGTTCCGCGGTAACAGGTTCAACGGCCCCGACCGCGTGGGCGACGCCAACCAACTGGCGTTGGGGCTCACCAAACGCGTCATCCAGATGGACGACGGCCGGGAACTGCTGCGCGCCGCCATCGGTCAGATCTTCTACTTCGAGGACCGGCGGGTGCGTCTCGATGCGGTCGCCGATCCCGTGGAAACCAACAGCTCTTCGATCATCGCCGAGCTCTCGACCCGCTTCTTCGACGGGTGGCTGCTGCGTGCCGGCGTGCAGGTGGACCCCCACCACCCGCAACGCAAACTGCGCCAGGGGCTGGTGCAAGCCACATGGCGCGGCGAGGACGACCGGCGGTTCCACGCCAGCTGGCGCCTGCGTGAAGACATATTGGAACAGACCGATCTGGCGGCCGTCTGGCCCCTCACGTCCAGGGTGAGCCTCATCGGTCGCTGGTACTATTCGGTGATGGAGTCGCGCACCGTGGAGGCGGTGGCCGGCGCCGAGTACGCCGACTGCTGCTGGCGGGTGCGTGCCGTGTTGCGTCGTTTCCTCAACGGCTCGGAAGAGATCTACGACAACTCCATCATGCTGGAACTGGAACTCAAAGGCCTGGGCGTCCTGGGCCACAACATCGACCGCTTTCTCGACCGGACCATCTATGGCTACTGATCTCAAATCCCTCTTGCTCTTTTTTCTTCTTCTCCTGCCCGCGTTGCTGGCGGCCCAGGAGCGTCAACTTCTCGACCGCATCGTGGCGGTGGTGGACGACGACGTGGTGCTCGAAAGCGAATTCCGGCGTGAATTGGCCGAGATCCGGCAGAAGCTGGCCGAGCTCGGTGCCGCCAGCATCCCCGAGGAAGAGGTGCGCAAACAGGCGTTGGAGCGCCTCATCCTGCGCAAACTGCAACTGCGCGAAGCCGAACGGCTGGGCATCGGCGCAGACGACGAAACCTTGCAGCAGGCCCTTCTCGCCATCGCCCAGCGCAACGGGCTCACGCCCGAGGAGATGGAGCAGGCCATGCGCGAACAAGGCATCTCCCCGGACCTCTTCCGCGAGCAACTGCGCGAAGAGATCACGCTGCAACGGCTGCGTGCACGTGAAGTGATCAACCGCATCCAGGTGACCAAAGCCGAAGTGGACGCCTATCTGGCCAATCAAGCCCGTCAAGGCGACCAGGAAACCGCCTACCGGTTGCGCCATATCCTCGTCCCGGTGCCGGAAGGGGCCAGCGCCGAACAGATCGCCCAGGCCCGGGCTCAGGCGGAACGCATTCTGGAGCGTCTCCGCGCCGGCGAGGACTTCGCCACTCTGGCCGGCCGTTATTCGGCAGGCCAACAGGCCCTGAAAGGGGGGGATCTGGGCTGGATTCCCGCCGGCCAGTTGCCCACCCTCTTCGCCCAAGAGGTGCCCGGCATGAACAAGGGCGACGTGCGCGGGCCGCTGCAAAGCCCCAGCGGTTTCCACATCATCAAGCTCGAGGACGTCAAAGGGGTGAAGCGCAAAATCGTGCAGCAGACCCATGCCCGCCACATCCTCATCCGCACCGACGAAACCACCTCCGACCGCGATGCCCGCATTCGCCTGGAACAGCTCCATCGGCGCATCACCGGCGGAGAGGATTTCGCCGCACTGGCCCGCGCCCACTCGGACGACACCGCCTCGGCCTTGCGTGGCGGCGACCTTGGGTGGGTGACCCCCGGCGATCTGGTGCCCAAATTCGAACAGGAGATGAACCGCCTGAAAGTGGGGGAGGTGAGCCCGCCTTTCCGCACCCAGTTCGGTTGGCACATCGTGCAGGTGCTCGGGCGGCGGGACAAAGATGTCACCGTGGAGGCCCGGCGCGACGCCGCACGCAAGGCCATCCGCCAACGCAAGTCGGAAGAGGCGCTTCAGCTCTACCTGCGCAAGTTGCGTGACCAGGCTTTCGTGGAAACCCGGCTGGACGACCTGGATTGACCCTGCTCTACACCCCCGGCGAACCCGCCGGCATCGGTCCCGATCTCATTTTGCAGGCCGCGGCACAAGGGCTCTCCCGACCGGTGGCGGCGGTGGCCGACCCGCACCTGCTCGAACGGCGCGCCCTCCGTTTGGGCCTGAAGATCGACATCGAGCCGGTGAACCGCCCACCGGAAAAACCGGCACCAGCGGGCCGGCTGGCGGTGCTCCCGGTACGACTTTGCGGCCTGGACCGCCCCGGCCACCCCGATCCAGCCCACGCCCCTTACGTGCTGGCCTGCCTGCGTCGCGCCCTGGTCCACTGCCGAGCGGCTCCGACACGCCATGCCTTGGTCACCGGCCCCCTGCACAAAGGGGTGGTGAACCGCGCCGGCATCCCCTTCACCGGCCACACCGAGTATCTCGCCCGGCTGGCCGGCGGCCATCCGGTGATGATGCTCGCCTGCCCGGGCCTGCGCGTGGCGCTGGTCACCACCCACCTGCCGTTGCGGGCGGTGGCCGATGCCATCACCCCCCGTCGGCTGACCCGGGTGCTCCGTATCCTGCACCGTGACCTCATGCGGCGATTCGGCGTGAGCCGCCCCCACATCCTGGTCTGCGGCCTCAACCCCCACGCCGGCGAGGAGGGGCACCTGGGGCGGGAGGAGCTGGAAGTGATCCGCCCCGTGCTGGATCGACTGAGAGCCGAAGGGTTGCGCCTGACCGGACCGCTCCCCGCCGACACCCTGTTCACGCCGAACCACCTGAAAGAGGCCGACGCCGTGTTGGCCATGTACCACGATCAGGGGCTTCCGGTCCTCAAGCACCTGGGGTTCGGGCACGCGGTGAACATCACCCTGGGGCTCCCCATCGTCCGCACTTCCGTGGACCACGGCACGGCCCTGGAACTGGCGGCAACGGGCCGAGCGCGAACCGGCAGCCTCCTCGCGGCGATGGAGGCGGCGGCCGCCATGCTCGACGCCCAAGGTTCCGGAGAAATCGTCAGACGTTGAAACGGAAATGGATGATGTCGCCGTCCTGGACCACGTAATCCTTTCCCTCCAGCCGGAGCTTGCCCGCTTCACGGGCACCCTGCTCCCCGCCACAGGCGATGAAATCCTCGTAGCCGATGACTTCGGCGCGGATGAACCCCCGCTCGAAATCGGAATGGACGACACCGGCCGCCCGGGGCGCCGTGGCCCCCACGGGAATGGTCCAGGCCCGCACCTCTTTCGGACCGGCGGTGAAGTAGGTCTGTAATCCCAGCAACGCATACCCGGCCCGCACCAGCCGATCCAGCCCCGGCTCATCGAGCCCCATGTCGGCCAGGAACTCCTGCTTCTCCTCGTCCTCCAGCGTCGCCAGTTCCGCTTCGATGGCGGCGCAGACCGGCACCACCGACGCCCCTTCGGACTCGGCCTGGCGCCGCACCGCCTCCAGATGGGGGTTGTCCTCGAATCCCTCTTCGCTCACGTTGGCCACATAGAGCACGGGCTTGGCAGTGAGCAGATGCAGCGTCTCGAGCTCGGCCCTCGCCTCTTCCGAAAGGTCCATGGCCCGCACGGGCGTTCCCTGATCCAGCCCCTCGCGCACCTGCTCCAACACCGCCTTGCGGGCCAGGATCTTCTTATCGCCGGTCTTGGCCATGCGGACGGCCTTGTCCAGGGCGCGTTCCACCGTTTCCAGATCGGCCAAGGCCAGCTCGGTGTTGATCACCTCCATGTCGGCCAGGGGATCCACCCGTCCCGCCACGTGAACCACGTCGTCATCCTCGAAACAGCGCACCACCTGGACGATGGCATCGGTTTCACGAATGTTGGCGAGAAACTGATTGCCCAGTCCCTCCCCTTTGGACGCGCCGGCCACCAGCCCGGCGATGTCCACAAACTGCATGGTGGTGGGGACCACCTTCTCCGGCCCGACGATCTCGGCGATACGCGCCAGCCTCGGATCGGCCACCGGCACGATGCCCACGTTGGGATCGATGGTGCAGAAAGGATAGTTCTCCGCCGCGATGGTGTTACGGGTCAGGGCGTTGAAGAGGGTGGACTTGCCCACGTTGGGCAGCCCCACGATGCCGCATTTGAATCCCATGGATGCCTCTCAAAGCGTGGGTTTGACCACCGGATGCCCTTTGCGGATCCAGTCGGTGATGCCCTTCTTCACGTTGTAGACCTTTCGATAGCCGAGCTTCTCCGACAGGAATCGGCTCACCACGCCGGTACGGTTACCGGTGCGGCAAATGAGTATGAACGGATCGTCCTTGCCCGCGATGGCCGACAGCTTCTCCAACCAGGCCCGCACGTCGTATCGCCCTTGCTTGTCGAAAAAGGTGATCAGATGGCTGCCTTCGATGACGCCGGTCTGGCGCCACTCCTCCGGACGCCGGATGTCGATGACGGGCACGCCCTGATCGATCAACGCCTGGAGCGTCTCGTCATCGATATGGCGCACACCAGCCCAAGCGGGCAACGTCGTCAAAACCAGCAACAGAACCCATCCATACCGGCGCATGGTATTTTTCCTCGATGAACAAAGGTGGTGACAATCTTCCCCGGCCGGGCTTTTCACGAGGCCGAAAAAAGCCCGTCTCCGTGACGGGCCGGGAAGTGGAGCCGGTGATAGGAGTCGAACCCACGACATCCTCATTACAAGTGAGGCGCTCTACCAGCTGAGCTACACCGGCTTGGAATGAAAATTATCAGTCAATTCCGCCCCGCCGGCAACCGCCCACCCCGCTCAGGGTGACGCCTCCTCACAGGCGCCATACTCGATGGTCCGCCCCTCTTGCAGCCCCTTTTCCAACCGCTGGACCACCGAATCAGGCTGTCGATGAAACCGGATCCAATAGCGCATCTTTTCCGTGGTCCGCGGCTTGATCTCGACCTCGAACCCCTGTTTTCGCAGTGCTTCGGCCCGCCCACGGGCGGCCCCTTCCCGACTATAGAGCCCCAAGGAGATGGCGTTTCGCCACTCACCATCGGGCATGAGCCACAGGTCGGTCACCCCCGCCGCTTTGAGCCGCTCGACCATCCGGCGTGCCACCTTTCGATCGGCCGCCGGTGGGATATAGACCCACCAGGTGGACACCACCGGCGTGGGCCTTTTATAAAGCTCGAACCCCGATTCCAGGCCTAGCGTGCGCAACAGGCGGCGCGCCTGGGCTCGGCTGCGGAAAGGACCGACTTCCCCGCAATAGCGGCTCGAAACCGCCGGCACCGGCACCTCACCGGCTTCGGTTTTCGGCGCATTGGTTTCCTGCGCTGCCTCGGCGGCGTCCGGCGTCGTCTCCTTGGCTTCCGGCTCCAGCCGAGAAGATTCGGCCGGCTCCGCCGGCTCCTCCATCTCTTCGGAACGCGCCGGCACGACGAGAGGGCCTTCGGCAGCCGGTGATGCGGAAGGCTGCTCTTGCCCAGCCATCACCGAGGGGCCGTCCGTCTCCGACGCCTCGGGTGCCGGCTCGACAGTGCTTTTCGTCGCATCGGATGGGGCTGTGTCGATGGAAATCGGTGCCGTGGCAGATGCGGGCGGAAGCGCTTCGGGCGGCGAGGCATGGGGTGCGACCGGCCGGTCCGCTACCCGGACCGCCACCAGGCGGATGCTCCCCACGTCCGGGCGAACCCGCGTTTCGGCATCAGAAGGCGACCGGCTGCCCTGCCCCAAACGCAAGTGGCCGTAGAGAAAGACCAGGACATTGAGGACGACCAGCAGCCCGATGAGCCAGCGCATCATTCAGTGAATCTCCGGGAACACAACCAGACGCCCTCCAGGACCAGCGTATCGTGCCGGCGGTAGTCTACCTGTAACAGTGACGACAGAAAACCGGCCTCGCCGCCGGTCACCACCAGAGCAGGATCGCAAACACCAGCCGCCTGCAGCCGCTCCAGCGCATGTTCGGCCAGCGCCGCCACCGCACCGGCAGTACCGAGCGCAATACAGGTTTCGGTACTGCGCCCCCACTCACCATCCGCAACCGAATCAGCCGGTGCCGCAGCAAGGCCGACCTCCCGCTCCAGCAACGAACGCATGCCTTGGATTCCCGGCAAGATGAATCCCCCCAGATGTCGGCGGCCAGCCACGGCATCCAGGGTCACGGCGGTACCGCAATCGACCACGAGCGCACCCGCAGGATAGTGCGCGCGGGCGGCGACAAGAGCGGCCCAACGGTCCGCACCGAGCCGCTCCGGCGGATCGTAAGCGGGTATCAGATCGGGCTCGTCCCTTCCAGCCTGGACGAACACCACGTTCCGCCCCCACCGCGCCCATACCCACGCCTGGAGCTTCTCGCGGATCGTGACGGGCGCCACCGCAGCGGCGAAAACGCGCATCGGCACCGGCAAGGTTCGCCAATGCGCCTCCAGCACCGCGTCCAGCCCCTGCGCGCGCCATTCGGACGCCTGCCACGCCTCCAAAGCACCAGCCCAGGCCCATTTGATTCGGGAGTTGCCCAGATCCACCAACAGATCACTCATCGCCGCCTCCCCGAAGGCTCAATTCGCCCGCATGATGACGCTCGACCCCCGATCCGGTTTCGAGCAACAGGGCGCCGTCGGCATCCACGCCCAGACAAAGACCCGAGCGCACCCCGCCACCCGCCCCTTCCAGCCGCACCGGCCGACCGCGGAAACCATCGCGTCGACGCCAAACCTCCAGAAAGGACGAAAGCCCAGAGTCGCCATACCGAAGACACCCCTCGACCACCCCCTGAACCATCCGACCGGCGAGACGGTTGCGTGCAGGCGGCGCCGCCATCACCTGCTCGAGGTCGATCCAAGGTTGATCGATGCTCCGTGCCGACGCCTCATCGAGACGCAGATTGATGCCGATCCCCACCACCGCCAGGCAAGGCCCGCCGGCCTCACCGGACGCCTCCACCAGAATTCCCGCCAACTTGCGTCCATCGAACAGCAAGTCATTGGGCCATTTGAGCACATGACCTTCCAGCCCCTCCTCCTCCAGAACCGAAGCGACCACGGCCCCCACGGCCAGACTCAGCCCCCCCAAATCCGCCAAGGGCAGATCGAAACGCCAAGCCAACGAGAACCACAATCCACCGCCCAAAGGTGAATGCCAGCGCCGTCCCCGCCGGCCCCGACCTGCCGTCTGATGTTCAGCCAACACCACCACGCATCTGTTCGTTTCCGTAGGCGCCAGACGTTGCGCCCGCGCGTTGGTGGAATCGACCTGAAGATGCACCTCCATGGCCCCAATCCGAGCGGCGGCCGAAGGAGAGAGATGCGCCCGGATCCGTTCCGGCATCAGCAGCTCCAGAGGCGACGTCAAACGATATCCCCTGGACGGCGCTCGCTCCAACGCCACACCGGGAAACCGCTCGAGTTTCTTCAACCGTTTCCAGACCGCAGCGCGAGTGACACCCAATATCCGGGCCAGATCTTCTCCCGAATGCCAGCGGCCGTCGGCCAGCGCCTCCAACAGCGCCCTATCGGCCTGATCGTTCATTGCGACAACCAGACCTCGCGCCGCCCTCGAACCTCCGGCTGGATTTGCCCGGAATCCATCACCCGCAGTTCACAGGTGTCCTCCGGCGGCGGCTGCAACGGCAAACGAAAACGACGCAACCGATCCTCTCGGAAGGCGTGGATCTCCAACCACGGCTGATCCGGCCACCAAGACAACAGGACTCCCAGGTTGTCGGCATCCGCCTTGAGCCCATTCACCGCCACCAGCCGATCCCCCGCAGAGAGCCCGGCTTCCTGGGCGGGTCCGCCGTCGATCACATGGGTGAGCTCCACGCCACCGGCAACACTCCGCCAGCGGGCGCCGAGCCAGGCACGAGACGGAGCATTCGATCCATCCTCACGCCACAACCCACCCAAATCATCCTCGTCGAAAGCCCGACGCAACCGCATCTCCACTCCCAACGCCCTGAGCCATTCTTCGAGAGGCAATTCGTCGGTGCCTTCCACTGCCATCTCAAAAAAGTCGTCCAACGGCGCCCCCAAAAGCCGCTCGGCCAACCGCAGCAGGCCGCCCTCCTCCAGAGGGCGGCCCCCTCGACCGTGTTCGCGCCACAGTAACCGCATCAAATCGTCCAACGAGACCCGATCCCGCGAACGCATACGCAACACCACGTCCAGCCCTAAGGCGACCAAGGCCCCCTTGAGGTAATAGCTCACGATGGCGTTGGGTGCATCCTCGTCCTGTTTGTAGAAACGGGTCCATGCATAATGGCTCGATTCCGCCAGACTCTGCCGGAAACGCCCAGGGGTGCGCAGAAAACGGGTGATGTTCCGAGCCAACAGCTCCAGATAACCCTCCACATCGATCACGCCGCTGCGCACCAGCATCAAATCGTCGTAATAACTGGTGATGCCTTCGAACACCCAAAGATCCCGAGTGTAGGCCTCCTGGAGCAGATCCGACTCGGCGAGCGCCTGCGGCCGAATTCGTTTCACATTCCACAGATGGAAGTACTCATGGCTGAAAAGCCCCAGTAAACCGCGGTACTCATCCGAGACCTTCTCCACCCCCGGCTGGGGCAACGCTTTACGGCTGCACATCAACGCACTGCTCTCCGCGTGCTCCAGGCCACCGTAACCATCACCCACGATTCGGAGAAGAAAGAGATAACGGGAAACCGGAAGCTCACCGAACAACCGAACGTGGGCGGAACAAATGCGTTCGAGATCGGCTTTCAAACGCGCCTGGTCGAAACCTATGCCCCGATTCCATACCACTTGGTGCGGCACGCCACCTGCCCGAAATCCGATGGCGTCGAGACATCCGATCTCCACCGGTGAATCGATCAGATGGTCATAACCCTGCGCTCGATAGAGGCCGAAGCCCCTTTCATCCACGCTCACGGGCGGCAGCGTGGTGGCGACCGACCATTCGCCCCATACGGCTCCGGGAGCCGGTGGATGGAGGATCAGATCACATGGCCGCCCCTCCGCTCCCCGTACTCGAAGGAAAAGGCTCGTTCCATTGAAAAAAGCATGTTCCTGGTCGAACTGGGCCGCCCGTACCGAATGATCCCATGCGTAGACCTCATACTCCAAAACGAGCGGCCCTTCCGCCTTCCCCTCGATGAGCCAAGTCTGCTTGTCCAGGGGTTTGACGACAAGCGCACCCCTTTCATTGCAAGCCTCGACGGTCGACAAGTTCCGAGCGAAATCCCGAATCATGTAGCTTCCGGGAATCCATGCCGGCAAATCCACGGTGAGCGCACTACCGGACAAGCCGGTGACCCTCATGCGAACCTTGAACCTATGGGCGTTGGGCCGATGGAGAAACAGCTCGTAAACCACGTGGACGCTCATCGCCAAACCTCGACGGAAAACCGGGAACTGTTGGGGCAAAAGAAAACCCCCGACCGGTTCCGATCGGGGGTTTGGGGTATCAAGCCTGGCGGTGACCTACTTTCGCATGGGGAGACCCCACACTATCATCGGCGATGCGCTGTTTCACTTCTGAGTTCGGAATGGGATCAGGTGGTTCCAACGCTCTATGGCCACCAGGCAAACTGGCTCGGAATTCGGGAACATCCCGAATTCCAAATTCGGCTCGATCCGGTCGTACAGGCGCGGATTGGTCCGGCTCACGACCCAAAGTTCTTGGGTGTTATATGGTCAAGCCTCACGGGCAATTAGTACTGGTTAGCTTCACGCGTTGCCGCGCTTCCACACCCAGCCTATCAACCTGGTAGTCTTCCAGGGCCCTTCAGGGACCTCGAGGGTCCAGGGAGACCTTATCTTGGGAGGGGCTTCCCGCTTAGATGCTTTCAGCGGTTATCCTGTCCGAACGTAGCTACCCGGCAATGCCACTGGCGTGACAACCGGAACACCAGAGGTTCGTCCACTCCGGTCCTCTCGTACTAGGAGCAGCTTCCCTCAAGTCTCCAACGCCCACGGCAGATAGGGACCGAACTGTCTCACGACGTTCTAAACCCAGCTCGCGTACCACTTTAAATGGCGAACAGCCATACCCTTGGGACCGACTTCAGCCCCAGGATGTGATGAGCCGACATCGAGGTGCCAAACA
>CAYOJM010000034.1:0-12274 GCA_964404295.1 uncultured Sedimenticola sp.
CTGATCGAGGACCACCAGCCGGTGCTGGGGGTGGTCCATGCGCCGGTGCTGGAGGCCACCTGGTACGGCGGGCGGGGCCAGGGCGCCTGGAAACAGGAACGCGGAAACCGTCCCGACCCCATCCACGCCGCCGCCACCTGCGGCTCTCCGGTGCGGGTGGCAGGAAGCCGCTCCCACGCCGGGGAGAGCCTCGAGCGTTTCCTGGAGAAGCTGGGCGAGTATCGGATCCTGAGCATGGGCAGCTCCATCAAGCTCTGCCTGGTGGCCGAAGGCAGCGCCGACATCTATCCGCGCCTCGGTCCCACTTCCGAGTGGGACACGGCCGCCGCTCAGGCGGTGGTGGAGGCTGCCGGCGGCCGGGTCACCGACACCCACCTGGAACCCCTGCGCTACAATCGGAAAGAGTCCCTCCTCAACCCCCATTTCCTGGTCTTCGGCGACGAGAGCGTGGACTGGACCGCTTTTCTATGAAGTTTCCGCCCTGGCTGCTGCCACTGATCCTCCTAGCCGCCCTCCCCGCCCTCGCAGTGACGGAAGAGGAGGAAGACCCCCTGGTGTTCGAGGACGTTCCCCTCACCGACCGAGAGATGGTGCAGCACCCCGACTGGTTCAAAGAGAGCTTCCTCGACCTGCAGGAAGACCTGGAGGAGGCCGTCGCCGCCGGCAAGAAAGGGCTCATCGTCTATTTCGGCCAACGCCGCTGCGCCTACTGCCGGCAGCTGATGGAGGTGAACTTCAAGATTCCCGACATCGTCCGCTACACGCAGGAGAACTTCGATGTGGTGGCCATCGACATCTGGAGTCCAGAAGAGGTCACCACCCCGGACGGACACACCATGAGCCAGCGCGACTACGCTCTGCGGATGGGCACCAATTTCACCCCGTCACTGATTTTCTACGACCGCAACGGCCGCGTGGCCCTGCGCCTGCGCGGCTATTACCCGCCCTATCAGTTTCGCGCCGCCCTGGAGTACGTGGCAGGAGGCCATTATCTGCGAGAGCCTTTTCACGTCTATCTGGCGCGTGGCGACAGCACCCTGCGTTTCGAAGCCGACGATCTGGTGGAAGAGGACTTCTTCCTACCGCCACCGCACCATCTGGATCGCAGCCGTTTTCCCGGCGAACGCCCTTTGGCGGTCTTCTTCGAGCAGGGCAACTGCCACGCCTGCGACATTCTCCACACCGGCCCCCTGCGCCAGCCGGCCATCATCAACCTGTTCAAGCGGTTCGACAGCGTCCAACTGGACATGCACTCGGACGAGCCTGTGATCACTCCCGACGGTCGCCGCACCACGGCGCGCCAATGGGCGCGTGATCTGGGGATCTTCTACGCACCCACCCTCATCTTTTTCGACGAACACGGGCGGGAGATCATCCGCGTGGACTCGGTGGTCCACTTCTTCCGCCTGCGCAACGTACTCAACTACGTGCTCAACAAAGGCTACCTCTCCCACCCCAGCTTCCAGCTTTGGCGCTCGGAGGAACGGGCCAAAGGCCTGTGAGTCAACGACAGAACCGGCGCAGATAGCCTTCGAGCTGATCGCGCCGCAGCCTCAGGCGGTCACCTTCTTCCGGCCGGTAGCCGCTGCGCAGTCGCGCCTGCACCCGCTCTAAAGCGGAACGCTTACCATAGCAGGTGCGATCCGAAGCCCTTTCACCGGTGGCCGCGGCCTGGACCCGTTTGCGGCGCCCGGCCTCGGCACGCCGTGCATCACGCTCACGGTAGTGGCGATAGAGCCTCCGCTCGGACGGACGCAAGCCGCTCCAGGCCGCCTGGACCTCGCCGACTTCGATGCGCCCGCCCCCGCCGATGCAGGGATGTTGCTGAAAGGCGACGCCACCATCGGCATCCACGCAACGGTACACCTCGACGGCGGGCAGAGCCGCGCTCAAAAACAGAAAGAACAATCCCCAGCGCATGGTCTCCTCCATGAGTGGCGGCAGGAATTCCATGATAGCCGTCGTCGACGTCCCCCGCTGCAGGAGGGATCCGAGAAAGTCGTAGGCCGTCGCCTACAACGCGAGCTTCTCCGCCACGAAATCGGCGTCCTTGTCGCCCCGCCCCGAAAGGTTCACCAGGATGTGCGTGTCGGACGGCATCCTGGCCGCCTCGTGCATGGCCCAAGCCACGGCATGGGCGCTTTCCAACGCAGGAATGATGCCTTCGGTGCGCGACAGGGTGAGAAAAGCGTCCAGGCACTCGTCGTCGGTGGCGGTCACATACTCCACTCGACCCAGGTCCTTGAGATAGCAGTGCTGGGGCCCCACACCGGGATAATCCAGCCCCGAGGCGATGGAGTAGACCGCCAGCGGGTTGCCTTCCTCGTCCTGCAGGTTGTAACACTTGAAGCCGTGGATGGCCCCCTTCACCCCCTTGGTGAGGGTGGCGGCGTGGTCGGGCGTGTCCAGCCCCCTGCCCGCCGGCTCCACGCCGACGATGCGCACCGACTCGTCCTCCAGGAAGGCGGTGAAGAGGCCGATGGCGTTGGAACCGCCGCCCACGCAGGCGGTGATGACGTCGGGCAGGCGGCCGTTCTTCTCCAGGAACTGCTGCCTCGCCTCGCGGCCGACGATGCTCTGGAAGTCGCGCACCATCTTCGGGAAGGGGTGGGGCCCCACCACCGAGCCGATGGCGTAGAAGAAGTTCTGCGGGTCACGCAAGTACTCCTCGAAGGCGCTGTCCACGGCATCCTTGAGGGTGCGGGTGCCGCGGCTCACCGGCACCAGCTTGCACCCCAGGATCTTCATCTTGGTGACGTTGGGATGCTCCTTCTCGATGTCGATCTCACCCATGTGGATCTCGCACTCGATGCCCACCAGAGCGCAGGCGGTGGCCAGGGCCACGCCGTGCTGGCCGGCGCCGGTCTCGGCCAGCACTTTGGTCTTGCCCATGTGCTTGGCCAGCAACGCCTCGCCCAGGCAGTGGTTGATCTTGTGCGCGCCGGTGTGGTTGAGATCCTCGCGCTTGAGCCAGATGCGCGCGCCGCCGATCCGGTCGCTCAGCCGCTTCGCCTCGAAGAGCGGGCTGGGACGGCCCACGTAGTCGGCGTAGAACTCCGCCAGTTCCTTCTGGAAGGCCTCGGTCTGGCGCACTTCCTCGTAGGCGCGGTCGATCTCGTCCATGATCGCCTTCAGCTCGGGCGGGACGATCTGGCCGCCATATTCCCCGAAATAGCCCTGTTCGTCGGGCATGGGCCCCAGTTGGATGGTCATGGGCGATCCTCCCTCGTGGTTCACATGGATAACAGCCGGCGTAGACGACCCTTGTCAGGCAGCCGCCTGCTGCGCGGGCGCGGCATTCCGTGCGTTGATCACGTCCACCGTCTTGGCCACCACCAGATCCGAGGTGACGTTGAGGGCCGTGCGCGCCATGTCCAGGATGCGGTCCACCGCCACGATGAGGGCCATGTAGGCCACCGGCAACCCCACCTGGTTGAGGATCACCACCATCATCACCAGGGAAGCCGATGGGAGCGCCGCCACCCCCACGCTCAACGCCACCACGGTGAAGCCCAGGATCAGCTGATCACCCAAGGTCATCTCCAACCCCGCCAGGTTGGCGATGTAGAGCACGGCGATGGTGAGGTAGGCGGCGGTGCCGTCCATGGAGACGGTGGCCCCCAGGGGCAAAACGAAACTGGCGGTCTCGGCGCTCACGCCCCCCTTCTCTTGGGAGACCTTGAGGCTCACCGGCAAGGTGGCGGCGCTCGATGCGGTGGAAAACGCCATGAGCGGCACCTCCCGCACCCGTTTCAGGTAGTCGTAGGGGTTGATGCGGGCGAGCAGGGCCATGAGCCCGGGCAGGGTCACCAGGCCGTGGAAGAGGATCACCCCGATCACCACCAGGATGTATTTCCACAGATCGACGAGCACCTCGATCCCCTGATCCGCCACCACGTAGCTGATGAGGCTGAACACCCCCAGCGGGGTGAAGCGGACGATCCAGCTCGCCAGCTTGAGCAACGCCTCCGAAACCCCGGTGAAGACATCCAGCATGGCGCGGTGGTGACGCTCTTCCAAGTAGAGGCTGGCCACCGCCAACAGGATGGCGAAGACGATGACCTGCATCAGCGACCCCGTGGCCAGGGCGTTGAAGATATTGGTGGGAATGAAGCTGAGCAGCATGTTGGCCAAAGAGAAGGGCTCCACCTTTTCGGCCCGTTCGTAGCTCAAACCCTCCGCCGACACCGGCTCGCCGATGGGAAAGAGGTTCATGGCCACGATGGCCGCCGCCACTGCCAGAGCGGTGGTGAGCACGTACAGGCCGATGGTGCGCAGCCCGATACGCCGCAACTTGTCCAGCCCGCCCAGCCCGGATATGGCCACATAGACCGAAGCGAAGACCAAGGGCACCACCAGCATCTTCAGAAATGCGACGAAGGCCTTGCCCAACGGCTTCTGCGCGAGCGCCCACTCGGGCAGCAACCAGCCGAACAAGACCCCGAGGACGATGCCGGCCAGCACCAGTCTGTTGGTGTTCTCCTCGGCCAGCAGATGACGGAACAGGACTTTCATGCCTCCTCCCCCAGTCGGCAAAGTGCCCGCAGAATAGCATGATCCGAAGCCTGTTCCGCCACCCGCACCCTGCGGCAACCCGCCGCACGGGCGTGTTGCGCCACGCGCGCGCTGATGGCGACCAGCGGCGTCTCCACCAACCGCGCCCGGCCCGCGTCACCCAGCAGCCGCCACAAGCAGTCGAAAATTTCGACCGAGGTGACGACCACCGCCTGGACCAGGGCATCCCAGTTGGCGACCAGGTTGCGGGCGCTGCGCTCGGCGCAACGGCGACGATAGACCTCGGCATGGACCACCTCGGCGCCGCGCCGCGCCAGCTCGGCGGCCAGCAGCTCTCGCCCCCCCTCGCCACGCACCAGGATCACCCGCTTCCCGGCCATCTGCTGCAGCCGGGGCAGCGCCAACAGCCCTTCGCTGTCATAGCGCCCTTCGGGCACCAGGGTGGGCTCGAGCCCCGCCTCTTCGAGCGCCCGGGCCGTGGCCCGGCCCACGGCGGCGATCTCCACCGTCGCCGGAAGGGTCTCGGGCAGGGCGTCGAAGGCGTGGCGCACGGCGTTGGCGCTGACGAACACGAGAAGGTCCGCCTCGTCGGCGCGCGCGAGCACCCTGCGGGCCGCCTCGGGATCCTCGGGCGGCAGGATCTCCACCACGGGAAAGCGAACCGGCCGGCCGTGCGCATTCTCTATGGCCTCGCACAAAGCATGGGACTGCCCGGCCGGGCGGGTCACCAAGACACTCAGACCGTGCAGATGGCAGCTCATGGCACCTCCACTAGGCGGACAGTGGAAGGAACGGCGGCGTCAAGCCCCCGTTCGCAACGCCTCGAGCAGCTCGCCGGCACCGTCGGCCAGGAGCCGCTCGGCCAGTTGCACGCCGAGCCGTTCCGCCTCGGTGGTGTCGCCGCGCACCTCTCCACGCACGATGACCGTGCCGTCGACGCTGCCCACCAGGCCGCGGAGCCAAAGGCGGTCGCCGTCGAGCAAGGCGTGGCCGGCGATGGGCACCTGGCACCCCCCTTCGAGCCGCGCGTTCATGGCCCGTTCGGCCATCACGCAAGTGGCCGTGGGCGGATGGTGCAAAGGGGCGATGAGGGCGTTCACCCGGGCGTCGTCCACCCGGCATTCGATGCCGATGGCCCCCTGGCCGATGGCTGGAAGGCTCTGTTCCGGCTCGAGCAACCGGCGAATGCGCCCCCCCATACCGAGGCGCACCAGTCCGGCGGCGGCCAGCACGATGGCATCGTATTCGCCGTCGTCAAGCTTGCGCAGACGGGTGTTGACGTTGCCGCGCAACGGCTCCAGGCGCAGGTCGGGGCGCAGTTCGCGCAGTTGACACTGGCGGCGCAGGCTGGATGTGCCCACGCGGGCCCCCTCGGGCAGCGATTCGAGATCGGGATAACGGTTGGAGACGAAGGCGTCTCGCGGATCCTCCCGCTCCATGACGACCGGCAGATGGAGACCCGGCGGCAGCTCCACCGGCACGTCTTTCATCGAGTGCACGGCGATGTCGGCCCGCCCCTCCAGCATGCCCTGCTCCAACTCCTTGACGAACAGCCCCTTGCCACCCACCTTGGCCAGAGGCGCGTCCAGGATCTTGTCGCCTCGGGTGGTCATGCCCACCAGCGTCACCTCGAGCCCGGGATGGACCGCCTTCAGGGCGGCGGCCACATGTTCCGCCTGCCACATGGCGAGGGGGGACTTGCGGGTGGCGATGCGAAGGGTCGGATTGCTCATGTACGAAAGCCGGTCGTTCGGGAATGGGCGAAGTATGCCAAAAAAGCCCCGCGTTGGCGGCCCGGGCTTTTGCTAACATTGCCGTTTTCCACGACCTCCTCGGCTCCGATGACCGCTTTTCACAGGCCCTGCGACCCCGACTGCGCCGAAGCCCACCTGGACGACTTCGATCGCAAGGTGATCGAAGCCTCCTACGAGCGCCCGGTCCTGGTGGACTTCTGGGCCGACTGGTGCGCCCCATGCCACGCCATCGCCCCCCATCTGGAACGGGTGATGCAAGAGATGGGCGACCGGGTGCGGCTCGTGAAGGTGGAAGTGGACGAAGGGGAGAACATGAAACTGGCGGGCCGTTACAAGCTGCGCGGCTTTCCCACCCTCATGCTCTTCGTGGCGGGTGAGGAGCGGGCCCGTTTCGCCGGCAACCGCGCCAGCCACTGGATCCGCGCATGGCTGGAGACCCACCTGCCCCCGGCATGAGCTGGATCCAGGCCCATCTCACGGTGGCGCGTGACGCGGCCGCGGCGGCCGAAGCCGGGTTCGAACGCCTGGGCGCCCTCTCCATCACCTTGGCCGACGCCGACGACGACCCCATGTTGGAGCCGCCCCCCGGCGCCACTCCCCTGTGGCGCCGCACCCGGGTCACCGGACTGTTCCCCGCGGATCGAGACCCCCAAGCGCTGGCAAGACACATCCGCGAGACCCTGCCGGCCGGCGAACTCGCCATCGAGCGGCTGGAGGACCGCCCTTGGGCGCGCGCCTGGCTGGACCATTTTCGACCCATGCGCTTCGGTCACCGTCTTTGGATCCAGCCCGGGAACGCAGAGCGGCCGACCGCGAAAGATGCGGTCGTGGTCGAGCTGGATCCCGGCCTGGCTTTCGGCACCGGCACCCACCCCACCACCGCCCTCTGCCTGGAGTGGCTCGACGGTGCCGATCTCCAAGGGCGCCGGGTCATCGACTACGGCTGCGGTTCGGGCATCCTCGGTATCGCCGCTCTGCGCCTCGGCGCCGCCGAAGTGACGGCGGTGGATCACGATCCTCAGGCCCTTCGGGCCACCCGCGACAACGCCGCACGCAACGGCGTGTCCGAGCGACTCCGTACTCACCTGCCGGAGGACGCCACGCCGCCGGCCGCCGAACTGGTGGTGGCCAACATCCTGGCCAACGTCCTCGAATCCCTGGCGCCGCGGCTGAGCGGCCTGGTCGCGACCGGCGGTGATCTGGTACTGTCCGGGATTCTCGAAGACCAGGCCCCGGCGGTTCAGGCCGCCTACGCCGCCTTCGATTTTCACCCGCCCCGTATGCGCGAGGGGTGGGCGCTGCTGCACGGAACCCGCCGATGAAAATCCACTGCACCCATTGCGACACCGCCTACGAGATGGCGCCCCCCCTCCTTCGCAAGGCCGACTACCGGGTCGCCTGTTCCGCCTGCCACCAGGTGTTCAGGGTGGTCGAAACGGAGGAAGGCGCCGAGAAGACGGCCGTCTCCGACGAAGAAGAGACCGCCCTCGACGCGGAGATGGACCAGCTCCTGGCGGAAATGGAGGAGACCCTGGCCGGCCTGGAGACGATCGAACCCCCGCGCAGCGGGGCCGGACGGGGGCTGCCGGCCGCTCTGGACACCGGCGTCCCGCCGGAAATGGCCGCGCTGCGCGCCACCGAAGTGCCGCCGGAACTCCTCATGGAGCCGGACGAGACCCCACGGCGGTTCTCCTGGGGGGGGTTCACGCTGGCGCTTCTCCTGGCCCTGGCGCTGGCCGTCCAGCTGGCGTGGCGCAAGCCCGAGTGGTGGATCGACCGACCCGCCGTCCGTGATCTGGTGGCGCGCTGGTGCCTTTCTCTGGGCTGCACCCTGCCGAAACGTCCTGCCGAGCCGACCTACCGGGTCCTCGATGGGCGTCTGGAGCCGACGGGACCCGGCCGTTACCGGCTGCGGCTGTTGCTGAAAAACGAGGGCGGGACGCGCCGTCCCCCGCCCGCCCTGCAGCTGACGCTGAGCGACGAGCGGCAACGGCTGTTGGCGCGGCGCACCTTCGACCCGCCGACGTATCTGCCCGGCCCCATAGGGACCCAGGGTCTTGCTGCGGGCGAGACGCTGGAGCTGGAGCTGGAGCTGGCGGTGCCCTCGGAAAGGGTCTCGGGTTACGAAATCGACCTGATTCCGCCCCGCGCATGAAGCTCGGCCCCTGGCAACTTCCTGGACGCGTGTTGCTGGCGCCCATGGCCGGCATCACCGACCTGCCCTTCCGCCGTCTGTGCCGCCGTTTCGGCGCCGCCCTTGCTTTTTCCGAAATGGTGACCTCGGACACCAGCCTGTGGGGCAGCGCCAAGACCCTCTCCCGCCTACGTCACGGCGGCGAACCGCCGCCGGTGGCGGTGCAGATCCTGGGCAACGACCCCGCCGCCATGGCCGAAGCGGCCCGCCGCAACGTCGATCTCGGCGCGCACGTCATCGACATCAACATGGGGTGCCCGGCGAAGAAGGTCTGCCGCCGCGCCGCCGGATCGGCCCTCCTGCGCGATGAATCCCTGGTGGGACGCATCCTGGAGGCGGTGGTGCAAGCCGTTCCCGTGCCGGTCACCCTGAAGATCCGCACCGGCTGGGATCCGGACCACCGCAACGCCCCGCGCATCGCACGGATCGCCCGGGAAAGCGGCATCGCCCTGCTCACCGTCCATGGTCGCACACGCGCTTGCGGCTTCGCCGGAGAAGCCGAATACGAAACCATTCGCCTGGTGAAACAACAGGTTGACATTCCCGTGGTGGCCAACGGCGACATCAGCGACGAGGAGAAGGCGGCATGGGTGCTGCAATTCACGGGAGCCGACGCTATTATGGTAGGCCGCGCCGCGCGGGGGCGGCCCTGGATCTTCCGGCACATCGACCACTTTCTGGAACGGGGCCGGCGTCTGCCACCGCCGGGCCGCGGGTGGATCGGCGCCGTGCTGCTCGAACATCTGGAAGCGCTCTACGAGTTCTACGGCGAACGTCACGGGGTGCGCATCGCGCGCAAGCACATCGCCTGGTACAGCCGGGATCTGGAAGGCGGCGCCGAATTTCGCAGACAGATCAACGCCGTGCACAGCGCAGGCGAACAACGACGACTGATCGAATCCTTTTTCCTCGGAAACGCCGGCCGTCAGGCCCCGGCTTCCGGGGAGGCGACACCGGGGGGCATGCCGCATGAGTTTCGAGGAGACATCCACGCCATCCAGTGATCCGGCTTTGGTGGTGCACCACCGGCACCGCGCCGAATCCCTCGCCGATTGCGTGCGTGAGGCGCTGGAGCGCTATTTCGAGCGGCTCGACGGCCACCCCCCCTCCGACCTCTACCAGTTGGTGATGGGCGAAATCGAACGCCCCCTACTGGAAACCGTCATGGCCCATACCGGCGGCAACCAATCGCGTGCCGCGGCTTGCCTGGGCATCAGTCGCAGCACGTTGCGCAAGAAACTCAAGCACCACGGCCTGGTCTGAGGCCGTTTTTCCCATTTTTGCAGGATGTTGCCCATGAACAAGATCACCCGAGCCCTCATCAGCGTCTCCGACAAGGCCGGCGTGGTGGAATTCGCCCGCGGCCTGCGTGAACTGGGGGTGGAGATCCTCTCCACCGGCGGTACCGCCCGGCTGTTGGAAGAGCACGGCATCGAGGTGGTGGAGGTGAGCGACTACACCGGCTTTCCCGAGATGATGGACGGCCGAGTGAAGACCCTGCACCCGAAGATCCACGGCGGCATCCTTGGCCGGCGCGACCTGGACGAGGTGGTGATGGCCGAGCACGGCATCCTGCCCATCGACCTGGTGGCGGTGAACCTCTATCCCTTCGAGCAGACGGTGGCCGACCCCGACTGCGACCTGGAGACCGCCATCGAGAACATCGACATCGGCGGCCCCGCCATGATCCGCGCCGCCGCCAAGAACCACCGCGACGTGGCGGTTGTGGTGGACCCCCTGGACTACGCTGCGGTGCTGTCGGAGATGAAGCAGCACGGCGGCGCCCTCACCGACGAGACCTGCTTCCGCCTGGCGGTGAAGACCTTCGAGCACACCGCCCGCTACGACGGCGCCATCGCCAACTACCTGGGCGCCCTGGAGTTCAGCGGCGAGAAGCGCGACTTTCCCAACACCATCAACCTCCAGTTCCGCCAGGTGCAGGCCATGCGCTACGGCGAGAACCCGCACCAGAAGGCGGCCTTCTTCGTGGAGCACGAGCTCGCCGAGGCCAGCGTGGCCACGGCGCGCCAGCTCCAGGGCAAGGCGCTGAGCTACAACAACATCGCCGACACCGACGCCGCCCTGGAGTGCGTGAAGCAGTTCGACGAGGGACCCGCCTGCGTCATCGTCAAGCACGCCAACCCCTGCGGCGTGGCCCTGGGCGGGAACCTGCTGGAAGCCTACGACCGCGCCTACCAGACCGATCCCGAATCGGCCTTCGGCGGCATCATCGCTTTCAACCGGGAGCTGGACGGCGAGACCGCCGCCGCCATCGTGGAGCGGCAGTTCGTGGAGGTGATCATCGCGCCCCGCGTGAGCGCGGAAGCCGCCGAGGCGGTGGCGGCGAAGAAGAACGTGCGCCTGCTCGAGTGCGGCGAGTGGCCCGAAAGCCCGGCGCAGCGCCTGGACTTCAAGCGGGTCAACGGCGGCCTGCTGGTGCAGGATGCGGACCTGGCCCTCTACAACGAGCTCACGGTGGTCACGAAACGGACCCCCACGGAAGAAGAGATGGCGGACCTGCTCTTCACCTGGCGGGTGGCCAAGTTCGTCAAGTCCAACGCCATCGTCTATGGTAAGGACAGGATGACCATCGGCGTGGGCGCCGGCCAGATGAGCCGCGTCAACTCGGCGCGCATCGCGGCCATCAAGGCGGAGCACGCAGGATTGGAGGTGGAAGGTTCGGTGATGGCCTCGGACGCCTTCTTCCCCTTCCGCGACGGCATCGACAACGCCGCGCAGGCCGGCATCCGGGCGGTGATCCAGCCCGGCGGCTCCATGCGCGACGAGGAGGTGATCGCGGCGGCGGACGAGCACGGCATGGCCATGGTCTTCACCGGGATGCGGCATTTCCGGCATTGAGTGCCTGGGCCGTGCCATCCCCGGACAGTCGGGGGTATCCGGGGCGCTTTGCGCGGGACGCCGTGAATACGTCCCTGTAGGCTTTACGGCGGCATCCCTGCCGCCGATACCCGCGCAAAGCGCCCCGGACACCCCCACCCCGCTTCAGGGTCCGACGCAACAACGGGCCTGGACCGGGCTTCCCGAAGGGCGATGACGGGGCGTCCGAGGCCAAACGCACGGCACAATGGCGGGACGCCTCGAGAAGCAGATTTGCTCGAGGCAGTCCCACCATGACCCTTCCCGGCAGAGGAGCACGGCCTCCGACGGCTGGAAGGGGTATCCGTTCGCCGGTTTGCGGGACGCCGTGGATACCTCCCTGTAGGCTTCGCGGCGGCTTCCCTGCCGCCGAGACCCGCAAACCGGCGAACGGATACCCCGCGGCACCGGCCGGGCGGACAGATATCTTGAAAAACGGATCAGGAGACAGGCTCGCATGAACATTCTCATCATCGGTGGTGGCGGACGGGAACACGCACTGGCCTGGAAGGCGGCCCAGTCGCCCCTGGTGGAGAAGGTCTACGTGGCGCCGGGCAACGCCGGCACCGCGCGTGAACCCGGCATGGAGAACGTGGAGATCTCCGCCACCGACAAGGAGGCGCTCAAGGCCTTCGCCCTGCAGAAAGAGATCGGCCTCACCATCGTCGGCCCCGAGGCACCCCTGGTGGATGGCCTGGTGGACAGCTTCACCGCCGCCGGCCTCAAATGCTTCGGTCCCAGCCGGCGCGCCGCCCGGCTCGAGGGCTCCAAGGCCTTCACCAAGGACTTCCTCACCCGCCACCAGATCCCCACCGCCGCCTACGGCGTCTTCAGCGACGTGGACGAGGCCATCGCCTACCTCCACCAGATGGGCGCGCCCATCGTCATCAAGGCCGACGGCCTGGCCGCCGGCAAGGGGGTGATCCTGGCCCAG
>CAYOJM010000035.1:0-4252 GCA_964404295.1 uncultured Sedimenticola sp.
GGCGGCCAGTACCAGCACCAGGCCAAACAGGCCACGGGCGAGTCCCCGGGCCGTTTCCCCCAGCCTGCGGATGCCTTCGGCGGCCTGTTCCTGAAGTCGGAGTTGTAGGTCGTCGAGGTCGCCTTGAAGTGTGGCCAGCGCCGTTTTGTAGAGCTGAAGGTCACGCCGCCAGTCGTCCCGGCTCAATTCGGTCACGCCCTGCTGGTAATGGTGGTGCCAGCCTTCGGCCGTCTCGGCCAGGAGGGTCCGAGTTTCCGGTGTGGCGTAGAGGGCCTCTTCGGGCGTCGGCAGTGATTGCAGCCGTTCGAGGGTCGACCGCAAAGTTTCGAGGTGGGGCGTGATGTTGCGTGCCCGTGCCTGCATGCCGGCTTTGGGGTCGTCGGCGAAGACGCCGAAACGGTTGGCCACCAGCAGGCGGAACTCGCCGATGATCCGTTGCCATAGGTGGCGCAGCCGCCAGATCTCCTGCAAAAGACGGGGATCGGTATCGGGCAGATACTCCGGTTCGGTGGCCACTTCCGCGGCCGTCTCCTGGAAGGTTTCCGTACGGTGGCGCATCTCCCGCTGCATGATGGCGGACGCGGGAAACCGTTGGAGCACGGTGTGGGAGAGTTCGAAGAACCGCTCCGCCTGGCGGGTCAGCTCCAGCAGGTGCTTGGTATGCAACCGTTCCAGCAGCCGGCGGCTGGGCCCGGGCGGCAGGGCGGCGCGTGCTTCCATCTGACGCACCTGTTCATCAGTGGTTTCGAGGGCGTGGCGGTGGCCCACTCACGCGGCGCTCAGAAGCAGGAGGACCAAAGGAGACGAATAGAAGAGATAACGACCCTGGTATGAGTCGAGTGTGGCTCGATGCCAACCCCGAGCGCGGCGGCTTTCCTTTTCCTCACGGCTATTCCTTTGCGCGCTTATGAGATGCGGTCAGCTCCCGGCTTGGCCGCCTCCGCCGGCACGGCGGCGCTTGGATCTCCCGGCGTGAGGATGGCGTCCCCGCCCCTGCGGTCGGCTTCGGCGCTTGGGGCGCACACGACTGCCCGGATCCACTTCGACCAGAAGATGTTCCGGCACCGGCTGCATGGGGATGCGGTGGCCGGTGTAAGCCTCGATGTCGGGAAGGGAGAAGGCGTAGGTTTCGCACACGAAGCTGATGGCGGTGCCGGCGGCGCCGGCGCGGCCGGTCCGGCCGATGCGGTGGACGTAGTCCTCGGGGTCCTCGGGCAGGTCGTAGTTGATGACATGGGTCACGCCGGGGATGTGGAGGCCGCGGGCCGCCACGTCCGTGGCCACAAGCACGTCCAGCGTGCCCTCACTGAACTTGCGCAACAGGCTCATCCGTTTTCTCTGTGGCACGTCGCCCGACAGCACCGCCGCTTCGATGCCGTTGCCGGCGAGATAGCCCCACACTTCGTCGGCCGCCCGCTTGGTGTTGACGAAGACCATGGTGCGGGCGTTTTCGAAGCTGCGCAGCAGACCGATGAGCAAGGGGATCTTCTCCTCGTTGGCGGTCATGTAGCCGATCTCTTCCACCTTGTCGGCGGTGACCTGCTCGGGCTCCACCTGGATGGTGCGCGGGTTGTTCATGTGCTCGTAGGCGAGTTCCGTCACCCGGTAGGAGAGGGTGGCGGAGAAGAGCATGCCCAGGCGTTTCTCGGGCGGCGGGCAGCGGCGCAGCAGGAACCGGATGTCCTTGATGAAGCCCAGATCGAACATGCGGTCGGCCTCGTCCAACACCACCACCTGGATGGCGCGCAGGTCGAACACCCGTTGTTTGAAGTAGTCGATCAGCCGCCCCGGCGTGCCGATGAGGACGTCCACCCCTTCTCGCACCGCCTTGCGTTGCTTTTCGTATCCGGTGCCGCCATACACCACTTCGATCTTGTGGCCGGTGTGCCCGCCCAGAACCCGGGCGTCGCGTTCGATCTGGATGGCCAGTTCACGGGTGGGGGCCAGAATGAGGGCGCGCGGCTGATTGGGCCGGCGCTTGGGGTGCGGTAGGTGTTTCTCCAGATGGTGAAAGGTGGCGAGCAGAAAGGCGGCGGTCTTGCCGGTTCCCGTCTGGGCCTGTCCCGCCACGTCCCGGCCTTCCAGCGCCAGCGGCAAGGTGGCCGCTTGGATGGGCGTGCAGTATTCGAAACCGGCGTCACGGATTCCGGCGAGCAAAGGCTCGGAGAGGCCGAAGCTGTCGAAGCGGGTGTCGGTGAGGTGTCGTTTCTCGCTCATACGGGATCGAAGGATAGCGCATCGGGCCCGCCGATCACACGTCTGTCCGGCGGGAATGGATGGCAAAGGGACAAGGATCACAAAGAAACGCTTGAAATCGGCCGGAAGCTCGGTGCAAAATCGCCCCGACAGGCGATATCCATAACGATACCCGGATCCATTTCCCAACCCAAATCCCGACCCGGCCGTCGCCCTTTCCCGCCTTCCGCAACCATCCGCCGCCCAAGGCGCGGCTTCGTAGGGTTTGTGTGGGTGCGCAGGTCGTGGATCGGGAGACGGGTTTCGGATGTTCCGTCTCACCTTTGGATTTTTGGAGAAACCGTCAGTGAGCGACAAGATCATAGAGTTGTCGGACGACAACTTCGAAGAAGAGGTGCTCAAGTCCGATCTGCCCGTGTTGGTGGACTACTGGGCCGAATGGTGCGGCCCGTGCAAGATGATCGCGCCTGTGCTGGAGGAGGTGGCCGAGGACTATGCCGGCCGGCTCAAGGTGGCCAAGCTCAACATTGACGACAACCCGGACACCCCGCCCAACTACGGCATCCGGGGCATTCCCACCTTGATGCTGTTCAAGAACGGTGAGGTGGAGGCGACCCGGGTGGGCGCCGTTTCCAAGTCCCAGCTCACGGCCTTCATCGACAGCAACCTCTGATGCCGGGCGGACGCCGCCGGAGGCGGCGTCCCGCCGTTGAAAATTCGAACGACCATCCCCCTTTCATGGCACGGCCCACACGCGTTCGCGAACGGGCATCGAAAATCCCGCCGATTCCTCCCAAGACCACAACCATCGAACGTATTCGAAACATGAATCTCAACGATCTGAAAAAGATGCCGGCGGCCGAGCTGGCCGAGCTGGCCAAATCCATGGGCATCCAGGGCACCGGCCGATCCCGCAAGCAGGATCTCATCTTCGCCATCCTCAAGGCCCACGCCAAGAAGGGCGAGGACATCTACGGCGGCGGGGTTCTGGAGATCCTGCAGGACGGCTTCGGCTTCCTGCGGTCGGCCGACTCCTCCTTCCTGGCCGGCCCCGACGACATCTACGTGAGCCCCAGCCAGATCCGCCGCTTCGCCCTGCGCACCGGCGATACCATCACCGGCACCATCCGTCCGCCCAAGGACAACGAGCGCTACTTCGCCCTGCTCAAGATCGATGAGATCAACTACGACAAGCCCGAGGCGGCCAAGAACAAGATCCTGTTCGAGAACTTCACGCCGCTGTTTCCCAACGAGCGGCTGCATCTCGAGATGGGCAACGGCTCCACCGAGGACATCACCGCGCGCACCATCGAGCTGGTGGCGCCCATCGGCAAGGGCCAGCGCGGTCTCATCGTCTCCCCGCCCAAGGCGGGCAAGACCATGATGATGCAGAACATCGCCCAGTCCATCGTCAACAACCACCCCGAGGTCTACCTCATCATCCTGCTCATCGACGAGCGGCCCGAGGAGGTGACCGAGATGCAGCGTTCGGTGCAGCGCGCCGAGGTGATCTCCTCCACCTTCGACGAACCGCCCACCCGCCACACCCAGGTGGCGGAGATGGTCATCGCCAAGGCCAAGCGGCTGGTGGAACACAACCGTGACGTGGTGATCCTGCTCGATTCCATCACCCGCCTGGCGCGCGCCTACAACACCGTGGTGCCCTCCTCGGGCAAGGTGCTCACCGGCGGCGTGGACGCCAACGCCCTGCAGAAGCCCAAGCGTTTCTTCGGCGCCGCGCGCAACGTGGAGGAGGGCGGCTCCCTCACCATCATCGCCACCGCCCTCATCGACACCGGCTCGCGCATGGACGACGTCATCTACGAGGAGTTCAAGGGCACCGGCAACATGGAGGTGCACCTGGATCGGCGTATCGCCGAGAAGCGCATCTTCCCCGCCATCAACATCAACCGCTCCGGCACCCGCCGCGAGGAGCTGCTGGTGCCGCCGGACGAGCTGCAGAAGATGTGGATCCTGCGCAAGATCCTCCACCCCATGGACGAGGTGGCGGCCATGGAATTCCTCTACGACAAGCTCAAGCAGACCAAGACCAACG
>CAYOJM010000036.1:0-4227 GCA_964404295.1 uncultured Sedimenticola sp.
CACGGGGTAGCGGCGTTTCTCACCGTACTGGGCGATGAGCTTGCCGTCGGCGCTGTACACGCGCAGCGGCACCTGCAGTTGAACCTGGCGCAACTTCTCTATGGAAGGCAGGTCGCGCTTGAAGTAGTAGTAGCCGCCCACCCCCGTCAGAACGCCCGCAAGCAGAGCGAACAGGAGCAGGAACGATCCGTATTTGAGCAGTTTCCGTAGCCACATGGACTGAGTGGGGCCATCCGTGCAAAGAAGGCCATTATAACCCTCGGCGGTGTGTTGCCTCGGGGTGGTGCGGTTGCTTATTTATGATCTGGTTATCGAAAAGTCCACTGGAGGCGACGCTATAATCGACCGCGATCCTGGCGGACCGTGGCCCGAATCGGTGAGATGCGGGTCGCAAAAAGACATCCTGCTGCAGGATATTAGAAAAAAGAGTTAAAGCGGTGCTGTAGAGTCTGATACAGTTGCCGCCATTGACAAAGAGTGCGGCAGAAGGTTCCGCGGGACACGGAGGGGTTTCCGGGAACCACCCGGAAGTCAACCACAACGGAACAGGGACCCCGGTACGAAACCATGAGTCTTTTCAGTCGTCGAAAACCGCCCCTCATCGGTCTGGACATCAGCTCCTCCGTGGTCAAGCTCCTCGAGCTCAGCGAACAGGGGCGTGGCAGCGGCCGGTATCGTGTGGAAGCCTATGCGGTGGAGACGCTTCCGCCAAACGTGATGGTGGAAGGCAACATCATGGACGTGGAAGCGGTGGGGCGTGCCATCAAGTCCGCAGTCAAGAAGGCGGGCACCAAGTCCAAGAAGGCGGCGGTGGCGGTGTCGGGCGCTTCGGTCATCACCAAGACCATTTCCCTGCCCGCCTCCCTTTCGGAGAAGGAGCTCGAGGCGCAGATCGAGATGGAGGCCGACCAGTACGTGCCCTTCCCTCTGGAAGAAGTGAACCTGGACTGGGAGGTGCTGGGGACCAACGAGAAGAACCCCGAAATGATGGACGTGCTGCTCGCCGCCTGCCGCAGCGAGACGGTGGACGAGCGGGTGGCGGCCATCTCGCTGGCGGGCCTCGAGTGCGAAGTGGTGGACGTGGAGGGGTATGCCTTGGAACGGGCCTGTTCCGTCCTGGCCAGCCAATGGCCCAATGGCGGGGAAGGACTCACCGTGGCTCTGCTGGACATCGGCGCCACCACCACCACCCTCAATGCGTTGCACAACGGCGTCACCGTTTATACCCGGGAGCAGAACTTCGGTGGTCGCCAGCTCACCGAGGAGATTCAGCGGCGCTATGGTCTCTCTTTCGAGGAGGCGGGCATGGCCAAGCGCAACGGTGGGCTGCCCGACAGTTACGAGACCGAAGTGCTCGAGCCGTTCAAAGAAGCGGTGGCTCAGCAGGTGAACCGGGCCATCCAGTTTTTCCTCGGTGCTACGCCGTACAACCACGTGGACCTCATCGTGTTGGCGGGCGGTACTTCTTCCATTCCCGGCCTCGATGAGCTGATCCAAGACCGCCTGGGTGTGGATACCCTGGTGGCCAATCCCTTCACTCATATGTCCATAGGCTCCAAAGTGGATGCCCAGGCGCTGGCCAACGACGCACCCGCCATGATGATCGCCTGTGGACTCTCCCTGAGGAGTTTCGACTGATGGCGCACATCAATCTGCTTCCCTGGCGGGAGAATCTACGCAAGCAGCGCAAACGCAATTTCTACATGCAGCTGCTCGGCGCCGTGGTGGTGGCTCTGTTGGCGCTGGTGCTGTGGCACATTCAGGTGATGGATCAGATCGATCATCAGAATGCGCGCAACGCCTATCTCAAGGCGGAGATCGCCAAGGTGGACAAGAAGATCCGGGAGATCAAGGCGTTGGAGAAACGGCGAGCGGAGCTGGTGGCGCGCATGAACGTGATCCAGCAGCTCCAGGTGAGCCGGCCTCAGGTGGTCCATCTGTTCGACGAGCTGGTGAAGACCATCCCCGACGGCACCTATCTGGATCGCATGGTGCAGAAGGGTGATGCCGTGACGCTGGAAGGCTGGGCCCAGTCCAATGCGCGGGTTTCGGCCTACATGCGGGCCATCGACCGTAGTGAGTGGATCAAAGACGCCGACCTGAAGATCATCAAGAGCGAAGACAAACAGAAGACCGCCGCCGGCATGCGTCGCTTCAAGCTGGTGGCCAAACAGGCCAACCCCAACGTCAAGGACGAGCAGAATGGGGGCGGAAAGGGCTGAAGAACACGGGGGTCCAGGCCCCCATCGGGCAGGGTGAATTAGGCATGGATCTGAGTGAACTCAACGACCTGACCCTGGACAACGTGGGCGACTGGCCCGCGCCGGTCAAAGGGTTCGTGGTGCTGCTGTTGTGTGCCGGCATCATCGCCGCCGGTTACTACTACCACGTGAAGGATCTCTACGCGCAGTTGGCCAAGGTGGAGCAGGAAGAGCAGACCCTGCGCCAGCAGTTCGAAAAGAAGCAGGCCAAGGCGGTGAACCTCGAGGCCTACCGGGAACAGCTCAAGGAGATCGAAGAGTCCTTCGGCGCCATGTTGCGCCAACTGCCGGACAAGACCGAGGTGGCTGCGTTGTTGGTGGACGTCTCACAGACCGGTCTGGCTGCGGGCCTGGAGTTCGAGCTGTTCCAGCCGATGCCCGAGGTGAAGAAGGATTTCTACGCCGAGCTGCCCATCAAGATCCGGGTGGTGGGGGATTACCACGAGTTCGGCGAGTTCGTCAGCGGCCTGGCGGCGCTTCCGCGCATCGTCACCGTGCACGACGTCAAGATCTTCCGTCGAGACAAGTCCGGCAAACTGGTGATGGAGGCCACCGCCAAGACCTACCGCTATCTTGAGGAGGAGGGCTGATGAACAGGCAGCTGCTTTTGGTCCTGACCATCCTGCTGCTGGCCGGTTGCGCGCAGCGGGACATGCGGGACCTTCAGGAGTTCGTGGCGGAGGTCAAGGCGCGTCCGCCCACGCCCATCGATCCCATTCCGCAGATCACGCAGGCGGAGACTTTTCTCTACATCGGCGAGGGACGGCGCAACCCATTCGTGCCCACACAGGAGATCGCGGACGTGCTGGACATGCCGGAGGAGGAGGGACCGCGTCCCGATCCCAATCGGCGCAAGGAGGAGCTGGAGTTCTTCCCGCTGGATTCCCTCAAGATGGTGGGTACCCTGGATCGCGACGGTCAGCGTTGGGGGCTGGTGCGCACGCCGGACGGCACCATCCATCGGGTGCGTACCGGAAACTATCTGGGTCAGAACGATGGCCGTATCGTGGGCATCGAAGAGGAGAGGATCCGCATCGTCGAGCTCATTCCCAACGGCCGGGGGGGCTATCTGGAGCGCCAGGCCGCCCTGACCCTGGGCGAGAGAGATTCATCGTAAGGAGAGGCCAATGGTAGGTGGCAAAATGAACATCGAGAACAAGCTGCTGGCGCTGGTGCTGATGCTGGGATTGTTGCCGGTCTCCTCGGCATGGGCCAATACGCTGGAAGAGATCCGCTATTCCGTGCTCTCCGGCGGTAGGGTGCAGGTGGTGTTGCAGACCAGCGACCCGGTGGGTGAGGTCCAGAGTTTTGCCACCGACAATCCGGCCCGCATCGCCATCGATCTGCCGGGCACCCGCAGCGGCCTGCCTTACAAAACGAAGACCATCGCGTCAGGTGTCGCCCGCAGCGTCACCGCCATAGAAGCCGGGGACAAGACGCGGGTGGTGGTGAGTCTCGTCGACAAGGCGCCTTACGAGATCCGCACCGAGGGGAATCAAGTGGTGCTCCTGGTCAACGCCGGCACCGCAACCGAAGTCGAAGCGGGGGATACCGTGATCACCCGCGCCGCGCCTGCGCAAGCGACGGGTGGTGCCGGGCCGCAGATCGAAAAAGTGGACTTTCGCCGTGGCGGGAAGGGCGTGGCCCGAGTGGAAGTCCACCTCAATCGTCCCGATGTGACCGTGGATTTGCGCCAGGAGGGTAGCGCCATCGTGCTCGATTTCATTGGCGCTCAGGTGGCGCCGGATCAAGCGCGGGAACTGGACGTCACCGACTTCGTCACGCCGGTCAAGACCATCACCACCCGTCCCCACCGGGGCGGTGCCCGCATGGTGATCAAGACGCAGGGTGAATTCGACCACCTGGCCTACCAGACCGACAACCTCTACGTGGTCGAATTCCGCGAGATGACCAAGCGGGAGAAAGAAGAGCGCAAGCGCAAGGAGCTGGTCTACACTGGGGACAA
>CAYOJM010000037.1:0-6169 GCA_964404295.1 uncultured Sedimenticola sp.
CGCGGCATTCCCTTCCGCCAGGGCGACGTGGTGGAGTGGGCGGTGCCCGCCATCCTGCCGGACAAACAGCGCCACGGCCCGCGCGGCATCCTCTTCCTCGACGAGATCACCTCGGCGCCGCCCAGCGTCTCCGCCGCCGCCTACCAGCTCATCCTCGACCGCAGGTTGGGCGAATACGAGGTGCCCCAGGGCTGGGCCATCTTCGCCGCCGGCAACCGCCAGGGCGACCGCGGCGTCACCTACACCATGCCGGCGCCCCTGGCCAACCGCCTCTCCCACTTCGAGGTAGAGACCCACCTGGACGACTGGGTGGTCTGGGCCTGGGCCAACGGCATCGACGAGCGGGTGATCGGTTTCCTGCGCTTCCGGCCCGAGCTGCTCTTCGATTTCGATCCCGCCCACAACCCCGTGGCCTTCCCCTCGCCGCGCTCCTGGGAGTTCGCCCACCGCAGCCTGCAGAAGTTCGGTGACCAGCCCACCCTCCTGCTCGGCGCGCTCCAGGCCTGCGTGGGCCCTGCCGCCGGCATCGAGCTCCACGCCTTCATCAACAGCCTGGACAAGATGCCCGACCTGGACGCCATCGTCGAAGGCCGGGAGATGCCGGTGCCCGACGAGATCGACCTCCAGTACGCCGTGGCCGCCGCCCTCGTGGGCCGCGCCATCCGCGCCAAGGACGAGCCGGACGCCGGCCGGGTGATCGGCAACATCCTGGACTACGCCAACCGCTTCCCACAGAAGGAGATGGGCGTGATGCTGGTCTCCGACCTGCACCGCGCCATCGGCGAGCGGCTCTTCACCGTGCCCCAGTTCGCCGACTGGGCGACGGCCGTCGGCGAGGTGATGCTGTACCGTTGATGGAGAAGGCCGCACCGCAACCCTCGGCCACACGGCGATCGCATCCTCGTCGCGCGCTCGACGCCACCGGCGGCCGTCCGACGCCGTGGCCACGGCAAACCCAAGCCGGCTGACCCATGGATCGGAAAGCGATCGAAACCAAACTCGCCGCCGCCCGCACCCGGCTGATCCTGGACAAGCCCTTCCTCGGCGCCCTGGTGATGCGCCTGCCCCTGGTGGCCGCCGACCCCGAGTGGTGTCCCACCACCGGCACCGACGCCCGTCGCTTCTACTACAACCCCGAGTACATCGCCGCCCTCAGCCTGGAACAGACCCAATTCATGTTGGCGCACGAGGCGCTGCACTGCGCGCTGTCCCACTTCGCCCGTCGTCAACACCGCGACATCGGCCGATGGAACCTGGCCTGCGATTACGCCATCAATCCCCTGCTGGTGGACGAGGGCCTCGCCCCTCCGCCGGACGTGGTGGTCCTGGACCAGTTTCACGGCATGACCGCCGAGGAGATCTACCCCCTGCTGGAAGAGGACGACCAGTACGAGACCATCGACAAGCACCTCTACGATCAGGAGAGCGACACCCAGGGCAACCAAGGAGGCGACCGCGCCACCTCCGCGGGGCGGAGCGACCCACCGCCCCCGCCCACCGAAGAGAAGCGACGGACGCCCCGCGCCTCCGGCAACGAACCGGAGCAGGACGAAGGCGCCCGCCAGAAGACCGACCCCGACCGCCGGGGCGACCGCCGGGATTCGGGCGGCGAACGACAGGAGCAGCAGAAACCCGACGAGAAAGGCGCGAAGCAACCGCCCCCCCTCACTCCCGACGAACGCGACAACCTGGACGTGCAGTGGCGACAGCGGCTGGCCGGTGCCGCCCAGCAGGCGATCCAAGCCGGGAAGATGGACGGCGCCATGGCGCGCCTGGTGGACCATCTGCTCCAACCCCGATTGCCCTGGCGGAACCTGCTGGCCCGCTATCTCACCGCCAGCGCCCGCGACGACTACAGCTACATGCGCCCTTCGCGCCGCAGCGAAAGCGCCGCCATCCTTCCCAGCCTGCGTTCCAGCCAGGTGGAGGTGGTGGTGGCCGTGGACACCAGCGGCTCCATCAGCGACGGCGAGATCCGGGAGTTTCTTTCCGAGATCACCGCGCTCAAAGGACAGATGCGCGCCCGTGTCACCCTGCTGGCCTGCGACCACCGCCTGGCCGAAGGGTCGCCCTGGATCTTCGAACCTTGGGAGGAGATGGATCCGAAGATCCCCATCGCCGGCGGCGGTGGCACCGATTTCCGTCCCGTGTTCCAATGGGTGGCCGAACAGGGGCTGCGGCCGGAGGTGCTGGTCTATTTCACCGACCTGGAGGGCACCTTTCCGGAACTCGAGCCTCCTTACCCGGTCTTGTGGTTGGTGAAAGGTCGGGAGAAACCGCCCTGGGGACAACGCATCCAGCTCAATTGATTCCGTTCCACAAAACCCGCCGCTTCCTCGCGCTGCTGCTGGCCCTGCAGCTGGCCGTCGCGCCGCCGTCGCTTCACGGCGACATCTATCAGAACCTCCCTGACATGGGGGCCGTCTCCGGCAACCTGCTCTCGCCCCACCAGGAACGGCAACTGGGCAAGGCCTTCATGCGCTACGTGCGCGCCACCCAGAAGGTGATCGAAGATCCGCTGCTGGACGACTACATCAACAAGCTCGGCCGACAGTTGGTGAACAACAGCGAAGCGCGCGGCACGCCCTTCACCTTCTTTCTTGTGGACGATCCACGCATCAACGCCTATGCGGGCCCCGGTGGTTACATCGGCGTCTACAGCGGCCTGGTGCTCACCACGCGATCGGAAAACGAGCTCGCCGCGGTGCTGGCCCACGAGATCACCCACGTGGTCCAACGCCATCTGTTGCGGGCCTGGCACGCCGACGAAAACCTGGGCCTGGTCCAAGGCGCCGCCCTGTTGGCGGCCATCCTGGTGGGCACTCTGGCCGGCGGCGACGCCGGCATCGCCACCGCCATGGGCATCCAAGCCGCGGTGCGCCAACAGCAGATCAATTTCACCCGCCAGAACGAAAAGGAGGCCGACCGCATCGGTATCGACATCATGCAACAGGCCGGCTTCGACCCTCGCGCCATGCCCACCTTCTTTGCGCGCATGGGCCGCGCCAACCGCGCCTATGCCACCAAGCTGCCCGAGTTCCTGCGCACCCATCCGGTGACCAACGCCCGCATCGCCGACGCCCTGGGTCGGGCCGAAAGCTTTCCTTACCGTCAACGTGAAGACAGCCTGGCCTACCTTCTGGTCCGCTCCACACTGCGCGAGCGCAGTTTTCACGACGCCGGCGATGCGGTGGCCCACTTCCGCAGCGTATTGCGCGACGGTCGTTACCGCGACCGCAACGCCGCCCGCTACGGCTTGGCCTTGGCGCTGTGGCGCGCCGGTGAATACGACGAAGCGGCACGCGAACTCAAAGCACTGCTCGCAGCCCACCCGGAAACGGTGGCGTTCATCGTCACCGCATCCAAGGTGGACATGGACCGCGGCCTTCGACACGCCGCCATGGAACGGCTTCGGAAAGCGGCGGCGCGCCTCCCTTACAACTATCCGCTGCACGTCACCCTGGCGGAACTCTATCTGCGCGCCGGCCGGCCGCAAGACGCCTACCGCGAACTGGAACGGCTCCGCTCACTGCACCCGGAAAAGACCCCCGTCTATCGGCTGCTCGCACGGGCGGCGGCCGACATGGGACGGGCCGCGGAGAGTCATCAGTTTCTCGCCACCTACCATTACCTGCGCGGCGCCTTGGAACCGGCCCGCAACCAGCTTCGCATCGCGCTCAAGCAACCTGGGCTGGACGAGTATCAACAAGCGAAGATCGAATCCCAGTTGCAGCGGGTGGAACGGGAGATCGAACAACTGAAGGCCGAAAAGGACAGACATTGAAGACGCCGAATCGGCGCAGACCCCGTGCTTTATGGTGTGAAACCGTTCTCGCAAGCTCGACGCTCCACCCGTGTTTTTACTATGGAAAGGCGATGGAATATGATAACTTCGCCTTCGGTACCGACCGTTCAACCCCAAAAGGAGCGCATGCAATGGTAAAGAAAACCTCCAAAAAAGCGGCTGCCAAGAAGGCGCCCGTCACCAAGAAGCTGCCGGCCATCGCCAAGAAGCAGACCAAGAGCGAGATCATCGACGCCATCGCCCAGGAGACCGGATTGACCAAGAAACAAGTGGCTTCGGTCTTCTCTTCATTGAGCGACCTCATCACCCGCCACATCAAAAAGCGCGGTTCGGGCGAGTTCACCATTCCCGATACCGGCGTCAAGATCCGTCGCGTGAAGAAACCCGCCCGCAAGGCGCGTATGGGCCGCAACCCGGCCACCGGCGAACCCATGAAGATTCCAGCCAAGCCGGCCACCACCAGCGTCAAGGTGGTCGCGCTCAAGGCGCTCAAGGACGTGGTCAAGAGCTAGACTCCACCATCCACGCCCATGAAAAACGCCGCGCCACGCGGCGTTTTTCATTTTCCACGCGGCTTCTGGCGCAGGACGAGAACGCCGTCGCGCTGCTCCATCTCCAGGTGCTTGAGAAAACTCATGCCCAAGAGCACCTGATCCCAGGGTTCCAGTTCGGGAAGGATGACGGCGGGCACCGCACGCTGCTCGATGACACCCAACCGCACGCGGTCCAGGCGGGTCTGCCATACGGCCACCACGCCGTTGGCGGTACGGCTGAAGGTACCGCCCCGCCGTTCAAGCCCCAGCCGGTCGGCAAGGCGTTTCGACACCGCCACCCGAGTGGCGCCGGTGTCCACCAGGAAGGTGACCGGCAGACCGTTGACGGCGCCGCCGGCCACATAGTGGCCGTCCGCATTGCGCACCAGCCTCACTTCCCTCGCCTCGCCGGTGACGACACCGCCAGGATCGGGATTGGGGTTCTCACGCCGTTCCAAGACCCGGCCGAACACCAAGGTGAGCAACAGCAACAGAAGGACCCAGGCACCCAGCATCATGCCTTTGCCCAGCCCTCCGGTCGGCGGTGTGTTCATCGTCGGAAATAGAGGAAAAGACCGGGGTGCGGACCCCGGCCGGCAAGGATCAACGGGCCGCCGTCCAACGCATCAACGCCTGACGGAACTGACGGCGGTAGTGGACCACGGCGCTCTGGCCGTTGGCGGAGACGTCATAGACCTTCCAGCCGCTCTTGGAGCGATAGAAACGAAAATCCATGCGCGCAGGATAGCCCCGTGGATCCTGGATGGCGGTGGTCACCACGCCGCTGCGACCGTCCGGGCTCAGCCGCTGAGAAACCACCCGCACCTGCTGCCGATCGTAATCCCCCAGCCGTTCCACCAGGGTGGCCAGAAACTGGCGTTTGATGCGATTGGCCAGGCGCCGCCGTTGCGACTCATCCATCCGCGCCCATAGGTTGCCGGCGACGACGCGCGCCATGTAGGCGAAATCGAAATAGGGAGCGATCTCGCGGTTGAGGAAGGCGCCCAGCTTTTGCAGGTCGCCGTCGCTGTTCTCCAGGAAGCGCATGAGTTTGTCCAGGCCGCGGGCGGCTACGGCGGCCGGCCCCGGCTCGGCCTGGGCACGAACGGGCGGCGCGCCGTAGCCGGGCATCGCGCGCGCCGGCGGTTGCGCCTGGACGACGGCGGCGGTCAGGATCAGGAAACAGAACAGCGTGGTCTTCATCGTTGCGTCCTCCGGGTCTTTGGTGGCAGGGAGGCCTCTGGCGGGCCTCTTGATTTGGATCGAGCGGTCGATGGGCCGTGCCTTGCGACCGCCCGTGGGTCTTGCGGAACCCCCGCGGGGATCAGCTGGTGATCTTGCGATAGATGTCGGAAACCTTCAAGGGCAGCCTGGCCACGTCGTCCAGCACCGTGTAGGCGGCCTTGCCGTACATGTGCGGCAGGTAGTCGGCTCCCTCGCGGTCGATGGTGATGCAGTAGGGGTGGATGCCGGCCACCCGCGCCTCGAACAGCGCCTGGCGGGTGTCCTCGATACCGTACTCGCCGCGGTAATAGTGGTCGTAGTCGTCGGGCTTGCCGTCGGAGAGGGTGACCAGCAGCTTGGTGCGCGCCTCCACTTCGGAGAGCAGCTTCGTGAAATGGCGGATGGGCGGGCCCATGCGGGTGTAGTCGCGCGGCTCGATGCCGGCGATGGCCGCCTTCACCTCGTCGCTCATGGGCTGGTCGAAGGTCTTGATGCGGTACACCTCGCAGCGCTTGCGCGCCCAGCCGGAGAAGCCGTAGATGGCGTAGCGGTCGCCCAGGATCTGCAGCGACTCCACCAGCAGCACCAGCGCCTCGCGCTCGGCCTC
>CAYOJM010000038.1:0-37662 GCA_964404295.1 uncultured Sedimenticola sp.
AACGACATTCTCGATTTTTCGAAGATCGAAGCGGGACGGCTGGAGCTGGAAGAAATCGATTTCGACCTGCGCTCCACCATCGAAAGCGTTGCGGAAGTTTTGGCCGTTCGCGCCAAAGAGAAAGAGATCGAACTGACCTGCTACATCCGCCCCGACGTGCCCACCGCGTTGCGCGGCGACCCCACGCGCCTCCGCCAGATCATCATCAACCTCGCCAACAACGCCATCAAGTTCACCGACGAAGGCGAAGTGGTGCTCCGAGTGATGTTGGAGAAAGAGGAGAGCGAGCGCGTCGAACTGGCCATACAGGTCAGCGACACCGGCATGGGCATCGCGCCGGAAGAGCAGGCGCACATCTTCGAAACCTTCGTGCAAGGCCGCCGCAGCCGCGTACGGGCATCGGGCGGCACCGGATTGGGATTGAGCATTTGCAAGCGACTCTGCCAGATGATGGGCGGGGACATCAGGGTGCGCAGCCGAATCGGGGAAGGAAGCGTTTTCACCTGTTGGATCGAGCTGGGTTGCACAGAGCAAGCGCCGCCGGCGGCATCCCGCGTCGCCGGCCGCAAGATTTGTCTGGTGGAACCTCATGCCGCCTCTCGTCTCGCGCTCACCGGGCTGCTCAGGCGTTTGGGCGTGGTGGTTCGGACGGTCCCTTCATTGTCCGAAGCGACCGACTGCGACCTGCGCATCCTGTGCCTGGATGCACGGCGTTCTCGGCAGCCCGGGGCGGCCATTCCGCGTGAAAAGGACGGCGTTCCCTTGCTGGTACTCGTCTCGAGCTCCAGCCGTGAGCGGATGGCGCATTGCCATCGCGCCGGTGCCGATCTGTGTCTCTCGAAGCCGGTCCGTGAAGCGGCGCTGGCCCGGGCCCTGACACGCCTCCTCTTCGGCGGCGAAGGCGTGGATTCCGTTACGGAGGAGACGACCGGGCCTCTGCCCTGGTTGCAAGGCCGCCGGATCCTCGTGGCCGACGACAACCCGGTGAACCGGCGCCTGGTGACGTTGTTGCTCCAACCGCGGGGCGCCAAGGTGATCACCGCGGAAGACGGCCGTCAGGCCCTCCAGCGTGCCCGTGAAGCCATGCCCGACGTGGCCTTGCTCGATATCCACATGCCGGAGATGGACGGCTTCGAGGCCGCGCATGCATTGCGCGCCCTCCCCGGCGGAGCACGGCTCCCCCTGGTGGCCATCACCGCCGACGCCATGTGGCGCAACCGCAACCAGATCCGGCACAGCGATTTCGACGACTGCCTCGTCAAGCCACTGGAAGAAGCGGCCATGTTGTCGCTGCTCCATCGGCTGCTGGCGACCGACGGCGTCGAGGCACCCCGAACCCCTTCCGTCTCCCATCCCTCCACGGAAGAAGCGGCCGCCGATCTACTGCCGGTGCGGGACGAAGCCCAGGCCCTGCGCATCACCGGGGGATCGGAACGCATCGCTACGAATCTGTTCGGCCAGTTCCTGGAGTCGCTCTCCGAAGAGCTGGACGCCATGGGGGTGCTGCTGGAAGAAGGCGACTGGGAGGCATTGTGGCAAGCGGTTCACCGCCTGCAGGGCGCGGCGGCGGTCTGTGGCGTGCCGGCCTTCGCTGCGGCGTTGGGGCGCTTCCAGGGACGGGTGCAGGAGGAAGATCCGGAAGGGGCCTTCACCGCCCTCCAGCGGCTCCAGCGGGAGGCGGACAAGATCTTCGAGCTGCCTGAAGCCGCCCGCTTGCGCGCCGCCTCTTGAAGAGGATCAACCGGCGGCGGCCTCGCGCATGCGGCGTTTCATCTCCCGAACCGCCTCGGGCAAGCCGGTGAACAGCGCCCGGGCGACGATGGCGTGCCCTATGTTGAGCTCGCGGATACCGGGAATGGCGGCCACCGCCGCCACGTTGTGGTAGTCCAATCCGTGTCCGGCATTCACTTGCAAGCCAAGCGCCATTCCTTTTTCCACCGCGCGCCGGATGCGCTCCAGCTCGGCCGCCCGAGCTTCCCGATCCACGGCGTCCGCGTAGTGTCCGGTATGGATCTCGACCACCGGCGCGCCGGCCGCCACTGCCGCCTCCAACTGCTCGGGCTCGGCATCGATGAATAACGAGACACGTACGCCGGCGGCTGCCAGCTCGGCACAGACCGCTTTCATGCGTTCCAGGTTTCCCGCCACGTCCAGACCACCTTCGGTGGTCAGTTCCTCCCGCCGCTCGGGAACCAGGCAGCAATCGTGCGGCCGCACCTCACATGCGATGGCCACCATCTCGTCGGTGGCCGCCATTTCCAGGTTCATGCGCGTCTGCACCATCTGCCGCAACAGCCGCACGTCCCGATCCTGGATGTGGCGGCGGTCCTCGCGCAAGTGCAAGGTGATGGCGTCGGCCCCGTGCTGTTCGCACAACAAGGCGGCGTGCAAGGGTTCGGGATAAGCGGTCCCGCGGGCCTGGCGGATGGTGGCCACGTGGTCGATGTTGACGCCCAGCAGGATGGAACGGCTCATGACTCGACGGAATCGGAAGAATGCGAGACTGGGCGCATTGTGCGGAACAACTCCCGGCTCTTCAAGGGGCGATCGCCCAGGTGCGGTGCCAGCAATGCCCGCATCAGGACCCGGGCCTCGCGCCGTCGATCGTCGCCCTGGATGGGATGGCCGCCGGCCAACGCCAGCAAGGTGGCGCCTTCGACGCCTTCGGACGAAGGGACCAGCCCCACGCCGGCTTCGAACCGATAACGGCCTTTGGGCGCCACGGAATTTCCCCGCGCGTCACGGGTCAAATCCGGCGCGTAGCCGATGTGGCCGAGCAGCGCCAGCTCGAAACGGCGTAACACATGTTCTTCTTCATCTCCTCCGGCCAGGGCGGCCAGGGTATCCCGGTAGCATGCGAACAGGACTTCCGCCGCCTCCTCCCGGGGCAACAGGCGCATGAGCAGTTCATTGAGATAGAGCGCACTGTAGAGCCGACGTCCCCTCAACAGAAAAGGCGGCCCTGCGCTCTCCACCCGGCTCAGGGTGGCCACCTCGCCGCGACCACGCCAGGCGGCGAGCAGCGGCACGAAAGGTTGCAACAGCCCGCGGCGTCGGCTGCCCGGCGCGCCGGCGCCACGCGCCATCACCGGCACCCGCCCCTGCTCCGGCGTAAACAACTCCAGCAGCAGATGGATGTCACCGTAGCGGCGACGGTGCAGCACCAGTGCGGGACAGAGTAGTTTGGAATCCACCTATTCCGTGTAGCCCAACCGCGCCAGGCTGGCCTGATCGCTGGACCAACTCTTTTTCACCTTGACCCATATCTGAAGAAAGACCTTCTTGCGGAAGAACCGCTCCAGCTCCAGGCGTGCTTGGGTGGCGGTCTCTTTCATGGCTTCCCCTTTGCGGCCGAGCAGAATGGCCTTCTGGTTCGGCCGCTCCACCCAAACCACGGCGCCGATGCGCAGCAGATGGGGACGTTCCTGGAACGTCTCCACCTCCACCGTGACTGCATAGGGAAGCTCTTTGTGATAACGCCGGGTGAGCTGCTCGCGGATGAGTTCGGCGGCGAAGAAACGCTCGGGCCGATCGCTGATCTGGTCCTCGGGATAGATGTTCTCCCCTTCAGGTAGGCGCGGGAGGATCTCTTCCACCAAGGCGTCGAGGTTTTCACCGGTGCGCGCCGAGATGGGCACCAGAATATCGAAACCGGTACGTCGCGCCAGCTCGTCGATAAGGGGCAGCAACCGCTCGCGGGGCTGCACCTTGTCGATCTTGTTCAGCGCCACAACCACCGGCAGCCCGCTGGCACGAACCCGTTGCAGCACCAGGTCGTCCTCCTCGCTCCAGTGACCGGCATCCACGATGAAGACCACCAGGTCCACCCCCGACAGCACACCGGTGGCGGCGCGGTTGAGATAGCGGTTGAGCGCCTTGTCGCCCCGTTTGTGGATACCGGGGGTGTCCACGTAAACGATCTGTCCTTCGGGTCGGGTATCGATGCCGACGATGGTGTGGCGTGTGGTCTGCGGCTTGTGTGACGTGATGGCCAGTTTCTGTCCCACCAGACGGTTGAGCAAGGTGGACTTGCCCACGTTGGGACGTCCCACCAGCGCGACGTAACCGGCTCTGTGCGTCATTTGAGCTTTCCTTCCAACCGTTCGAGCATGGCCGCGGCGGCCTCCTGTTCGGCTTTGCGCCTGCTGGTGCCGCGGCCGAAGGTCTCCACCGGGGGGCGTTCCACACGGCAAGCGACGGTGAACGCTTGATCGTGCGCCTCCCCTTCCACCTTCACCACTTCGTAGGCGGGACGAGGCAGCGTGCGCGATTGGAGCAGCTCCTGCAGGCGGGTCTTGGCGTCCTTGGGTTGTTGCCGCGGGGTGATGGCGTCGATCTCCTCGCCCAGCAGACGGCGCACCAGTGCCCGGGCCGCTGCCATGCCTCCATCGATATAGACCGCGGCGATGAGCGCCTCCACCGCATCGGAGAGAATGGAGTCGCGGTTCTGCCCGCCGCTTCGAAGCTCCCCGGCGCCAAGCACCAGGTGGCGACCGAGGTCGAGGCGGCGCGCCACTTGCGCCAGGGACTCGCGCTTGACCAGCTGAGCACGGGCCCGGCTCAACTCCCCTTCGGTGGCGTCCGGGTGGAGACGATAGAGATTTTCCGCCACTTCGAAACCGAGGATGGCGTCGCCCAGGAACTCCAGCCGCTCGTTGTTACGCGAACCGGCGCTGCGATGAGTGAGGGCCTGTTGTAACAGGCCCGTATCATGAAATTGGTAACCGAGCTTACGCTGCAGCCGATCCAGATCCAGAGATGCCATGATCAGCGGCGCAGCCTGACCTCCTTTTCGAAGTGCATCACCACATCCACATTGCCCACCATGGGCTCGCGCACTTCATAGTCCACCTTCAACACGGTGCCCTCACCACGGCTTCGATCGACCTTGAATCCGTTCTTGGGAAAATTGTAAATGCTGTTCACATCCACCCGGCGCAGAAAAGCCTTCCTGAGCTCCAAGGCCGAGGCGTCCTTGAGCGAAGGGTCGTTGGCCATTCCTTCCATGATCTTCACCACGCTGTAGTAGTTGATGTAGTTGGGCACCATCTTCATGCCGAGCAAGGCAAAGAACAGCCCGACGGCGATGACGAACATCCAGCCCAAGATGCCCAACCCTCGTTGGCGATGCGGTAGGTTCATCCCCTTCCTCTCAATGAATGCGTTGCCCGATGCGACTCCAATCGACGATACCAGGACGGTTCCAATCGACGCTCAACCATATCACAAAGGCTTTGCCCACCAAATTGGCTTCGGGCACAAACCCCCAACAGCGGCTGTCGTTGCTGTTGTCCCTGTTGTCTCCCATCATGAAATAGTGTCCTTCGGGCACCACCACTTCGCCTTCGGCCAGGACCTGGCAACCGGGGCCGAAATCAGGCGCGCGGGGATCGACCAGGATGTGGTGCTCGATCCCGTCGAGGTTCTCGATGAGCTCGTAGGCGCCGCGCATGCGTTCGCCCGACCCTTCGGGTTGATACCAGCCCACCGGCTCCTGGGGCATGGGCCGGCCGTTGACATAGAGCACCTTGTTTTCATAGGCGATGCGGTCGCCGGGCAGGCCCACCAGCCGCTTGATGTAGTCCACCTTGGGATCTTCGGGGTAACGGAACACCACCACGTCCCCCCGCTCGGGTCGGCCGATCTCCACCAACTTGGTCTTGGTCACCGGCATGCGCAACCCATAGCTGAATTTGTTGACCAGAATGAAATCACCCACTAGCAAAGTGGGCATCATGGAGCCGGAAGGAATACGGAACGGCTCCACCAGAAAGCCGCGAAGCAGCAGCACGAACAGGAAGATGGGAAAAAAGGAACGGGCATAGTCCACCACCATGGGTTCCTTCGGCGGCTCCTCCTCGGCCCGCCCCGGACCACGGTAACGACGCCACAGAACATACCCCCCCCAGATGAGACCGGAAGCCACGGTGGCAAAGGCCAAGGCCGGCTCGATGCCGAACGCCGACAAAATCCAGACGAAAAGCCCGATGAGCAGGGTGGCGACGACGAAATTCATGGCAAGGCGGTCTCCCGGGTGGATGGTGTTATTTGTTGTCTTTTCCGACGCTGAGCACCGCAAGGAAGGCTTCCTGGGGGATCTCCACTTTGCCCAGCTGTTTCATCCGCTTCTTGCCCGCCTTCTGTTTTTCCAACAGCTTGCGCTTGCGAGTGACGTCGCCGCCGTAACACTTGGCGGTGACGTTCTTGCGCAGCGCCTTCACCGTAGAGCGGGCGATGATCTTGCTCCCGAGCGCCGCCTGGATGGCCACCTCGAACATCTGTCGCGGAATGATCTCCTTCATCTTCTCGGTGAGCTCGCGGCCACGGGCCTCGGCATGGTCACGATGGACGATGAGCGAGAGGGCGTCCACCCGCTCGCCGTTGATGAGAATGTCCAGCTTCACCAGGGGCGCCGCCTGGAAGCGATCCAGCTCGTATTCGAAGGAGGCGTAACCACGGCTGACCGATTTGAGGCGGTCGAAGAAATCGAGCACCACCTCGTTCATGGGCAGGTCGTAGGTGAGCTGCACCTGGCCGCCGAGATACTGCAGGTTCTTCTGCACGCCCCGCTTCTCGATGCAGAGATTGATGACGTTGCCCAGGTACTCCTGGGGCACCAGGATGTGCGCGGTGATGATGGGCTCGCGGATCTCCCGGATCCGGCTCGGCTCGGGAAGGTCGGCGGGGTTGTCCACCAAGACCACCTCGCCGTCTGTCTTCTCCACCTCGTACAGCACCGTGGGTGCGGTGGTGATGAGATCGAGCCCATACTCCCGCTCCAGCCGTTCCTGAACGATCTCCATGTGCAACATGCCGAGGAAACCACAGCGAAAGCCGAAACCCAGCGCTTTGGAGGTCTCGGGCTCGAAATGGAGTGCGGCGTCGTTGAGCTTGAGTTTTTGCAATGCCTCCCGAAAAGCTTCGTAGTCGTCTGAATTCACCGGATAGAGACCGGCGAAGACCCGCGGTTGCATGGCTTTGAAGCCGGGCAACGGCGCGTCGGCGGGCCGCTTTTCCAGAGTGATGGTATCCCCCACAGGCACCGCGTCGATCTCTTTGATCCCGGCGATGACGAAGCCCACCTCACCGGTGTCCAACAGTTCCCGCTCCTCCCGTTTGGGGGTGAAGACGCCCACCTTTTCCGCTTGATAGACGCGACCGGTGGACATGACTTTGATCTTGTCTTTACGACACAAGCGGCCGTTCACCACCCGAACCAGGGAGATGACCCCCACGTAGGGGTCGAACCAGGAGTCGATGATGAGGGCCTGCAGCGGCGCGTCGGGGTCGCCTTCGGGCGGAGGAATGCGCTCCACCAAGGTCTCCAACAGCTCGCGGATCCCTTCTCCGGTCTTGGCGCTGACCCTAAGGGCGTCCTCGGCCTCGATGCCAATGATCTCCTCGATCTCGCGGATCACCCGTTCGGGATCGGCCGAAGGCAGATCGATCTTGTTGAGCACCGGAACCACCTCCAGTCCCTGGTCGATGGCGGTGTAACAGTTGGCCACACTTTGCGCTTCCACCCCCTGGGCGGCATCCACCACCAGGAGCGCACCCTCGCAGGCGGCCAAGGAACGAGAGACTTCATAGGAGAAGTCCACGTGACCCGGCGTGTCGATGAAGTTGAGCTCGTAGGTCTTTCCGTCCCTGGCGGTGAAGTTCAGGGTGACACTCTGGGCTTTGATGGTGATGCCGCGCTCACGTTCCAGGTCCATGGAATCGAGCACTTGCTCCTCCATCTCGCGCTCGCTCAAACCACCGCAGAGCTGGATGAAACGGTCCGCAATGGTGGATTTTCCGTGGTCGATGTGGGCGATGATGGAAAAGTTGCGTATGTGATCGAGCTTGGACATTCAAGAAGGCAGCGCGCATGAGGGAGGCCGCAATGATACTTGGCCGCACCGGAAAATTCGAGGCGGCAGACGGGCTTCAGGAGCCGTCCGGAATCTCGAGCGCGAGAAAAAGCGGCCCCTGGGGTCGCTGCACGAGGACCGCCACCTCCCCCGGAGGGAGGGATTTAACCAGCTTCCGGTAATGCGCTGGATCGCGCAGGGTCCGCCCGTCGAGCATCACCAGGATGTCACCCGCTTCGAGGCCCGCCTCGGCCGCCGGGCCGGGCAACACCCGGGCGACACGCACGCCGTCGGTCAAGCCCTTCGCCTCCCGGGCATCGGCGTCCAGCGCTTCCACGACCAAGCCGAGCCGATCGCCCATGGGGGGTTTCGCTTCGACCGGCCCGGACTCCATGGGTTCCTCAGGCTCCTCGGGCAACTCCGCGATGCGCACCTGCAGCCGCACCCGCTGCCCTTCACGCTGAATCTCCAGATCTGCGGTCTCACCCACCGCGCTGGTCCCCACCAGAGGCGGCAGCTCGCTGGATGCCCTTATGGGAGTGCCGTTGAAGCCGACGATGACGTCTCCCACTTCAAGCCCGGCCTCGTCCGCGGGCGAGCCGGACAGGACATGGGAGACCAAGGCGCCGTGGGGATGTTCCAGTCCGAAAGCCCGGGCCAAGGGCTGGTCGAGGTCCTGGATCAGCACCCCGAGATAACCGCGCCGCACCCGGCCTTCCTCCATCAACTGGCGCACCACGTTCATGGCCAGGTCGATGGGCACCGCGAAAGAGAGCCCCATGAACCCGCCGGATCGGCTGAAGATCTGCGAGTTGATACCGACCACCTCCCCATCCAGGTTGAACAGGGGGCCGCCTGAGTTTCCCGGATTGATGGCCACGTCGGTTTGGATGTAAGGCACGTAGTTCTCCGACGGCAGGCTGCGCCCCTTGGCGCTGACGATGCCGGCGGTCACGGAGGCCTCGAAGCCGAACGGCGAACCGATGGCCAGCACCCAGGCGCCGATCTCGAGCGCACTGCTGTCGCCGATCTTGACCGTGGGTAGAGGTTCGCGCGGCGTCACTTTGAGCAATGCGATGTCGGTGGCCGGGTCCGAGCCCACCACCTGTGCTTCATAGGTGTCTCGGTTGTGCAGCCGCACCAGGATGCGGTCGGCCTCATCCACCACGTGGTGGTTGGTGAGGATGTAACCGTCGGTGGTGAGAATGAAGCCCGACCCCAAGGAGTTCTCTTCCGGCGCCTGCTCATCGAGAAAGCGGCGCAGCAGATCGGCCAGCGGCCCCTCCTCCGGCAGCTTGAACCCTTCAGGCAGGTGATAGCGCTCCAGCGTCGAAGATTCCCGGTAGATGGTGCTGATGTTCACCACCGCCGGGACATTCTCTTTAACCAGTCGGGTGAAATCGGGCAGGTCGTGCGCCATGGCCGCGCCGAACGTCCACAGCCACAGGACCAGACCCCATACCGTTTTTTTCACGCCGAGACCTCCGGGTGCCCAAGCACTACGGCGGGTTGGATGACGCGCAGCACCTCGGCCTGCGGTTGTCCGCCCAGCCGTCCGGCCAGTTTGATGGCCAGCCCCAGGCCAAACGCTCCCAGCAGCACACTGAACCACTCGCCGTCCGCAACGGCGGGCAGGCCCGTCAATGCACGTCCGACCAGCGCGCCACCGATGAGACCCACGAGTGGTACCAGATAGAGGCGCATGGCGGCGCGCTGCAATGCACGCGCTTCCAATCCCACCACCACGCGATCGCCCGGACGGGCCCCGGCGCCGTTCCCGGCCAGAAACCGTCGTTTCCGCTGCGGGAACATCCCGGCCACCAGAGAGGTTCCGCATCCCTTGCGGGCGGCACATCCTCCGCAAGCGGCACGGGGCATGGCCTCCACTTCGGCCAGGCCGCCTTGCAATCGGATGACGATGGCTTCTTCTTCCAACATGGTCAAGGACGACGGCGCTCCACGGCGTCGGCCAGAAGGCGCAGGGTTTTGTGGGGCACTTCTCCCACCACCGTGAGTTGATGGCGCCCGAGCGAGCGACCGAAGGCGTTGACCGAACCCAGGCTGGTTTCACCATCGAAGGGGCGGTCTCCTTCGGCCAGGGGTTCGATATAGAGGGAAATGGTGGCCAGGCCGTCGCTGAAAACAAAGTGCTCCTGTCGCCCTTCGGGATGGTACTGGCGGCTCATCAAGCGAAACCCCGTGGGCAGCGCCCGGAAGCGCCACTGGGAGGCTTCGGAGCCACTTTTTTCCACTGCGACGGCCTGGGCGGTCGTCTGGGCCACCGGCGGCCGATCCATATCCGGCGCCGGGTATTCGGGATCGTGGTCGTGGATGTGGAGCTGAGTGAACATGATGCGCGATACCAGCTCCCCGTTACCATCCATCACCGTCAGGTCCAACGGCAACGCACTCTCCTCGTCCAGCGTGAGCCGATAGCCGTATCTCAGGTCGTCCCGTGGCACCAGCGCCACCACCACGCCGGAACGGCCGGCGATACGCGCGTTCTTGCCCATCACCAGGCGGTAGTGGCGCTTGAGGTCCTCGGCCTGCAAGGGTTTGAGCGGAGAGAGGCGCCCACTCGAAGGGTGGCTCACCCTGTGGGGTTTTCCATCCACCCAGGTGATGATGGTCAGCCGGTCGGCGTCCCGGATGATCTCCCTCGGCTGGCCGGTGAGCGAGAACAGGGACTCGCGTGGACGGCCGTCCACAATGAAATGGCGCAGCCGCATGGCTTCTAGAATACGGCCACTGAGGTAGACGAAATTGCCTTCGAAAGAGAGATGGGAGACCGAATGGTTCATCCTCGCCAGCCAATGGTCCGGCGAACGCCCATCGGTCTCCGCAGCCGGTACGGAAGAGAAGACGAGGCCCCACAACAGGCCCAACCACAGCGCGTTACCGGCCCTGAACACCGGGGGTGCCGTCATAGCTGACCAGGGTGGTGAAGGGAATCATGCCTTGAAGCACATTCTGTCCGGCATAGCGGCTGTGCTGTTCCAGATACCGATCCAGACGCGCCTCGTCCGGCTCTTCCACCGTCTTCCAATGCATCTCTTCGTGGGAGACCAAGGCCGGCGCGGGAGTCCATGCCGGCGCCGGCTCCGCCACCACGCGAAATTCGGACCCGGAGCGCTCTTGGTGTTGCGGTGAGATGAACCGCGGCGCCCACATCACCACCACCGCCGCCACCGACGCGGCGATGGCGGCGCCAGCCACCGGTTGCAGCCATCGGCTGCGGTTGCTCCGCGGTGGAGGCGCCAGCACCGTGGGTTCCTTTTCCAGACGGCGGCTGACCGCCGCCACCACATCCATGGCGGCGGGATTCACCGTCTCCCCACGAAGGCAATCGCCGATCATCTGGTAACGAACGAGCGTATTGCGCAACTCCTCGTCCCGGCTGATGCGCCGGCTCACCCGGATCATCACCTCATGGCCCGCCTCGTTGTCGATGACGGCGGACAGCTCGTCCAGTTCCTCTCGTTTCATGGTCAGCGCTCGCTCACTCCAGCAGGGGTTTCAGCTTCTTGTCGATGGCCTCACGGGCCCGGAAGATGCGTGACCGCACAGTGCCGATGGGACAATCCATAGCCTGGGCGATCTCATCATAACTCATGCCTTCCATCTCGCGCAGGGTGATGGCGGTGCGCAGATCCTCGGGCAGCTCCTCCACCGCCTGGCGGATGGTGCGCGCGATCTCGTCCTTGAGCAGCAGCCCTTCAGGGGTGTCCACGTCACGCAACCGCTCGCCCGCGTCCAACTGCTCCGCCGTCACCGCTTCCACGTCGTCCGCCGGCGGTCGGCGCCCTTTGGCCGCCAGATGGTTCTTGGCGGTGTTGATGGCGATCCGGTAGAGCCAGGTGTAGAAGGCGCTGTCCCCGCGAAACTTGGGCAAGGCCCTGTAGGCCTTGATGAACGCCTCCTGAGTCACATCGAAGACCTCGCTGCTGTCCTTGACATAGCGGGCGATCAGATTGGCCACCTTCTGCTGGTATTTGAGCACCAACAGATCGAAAGCCTTCTTGTCGCCGCGTTTGACCCGCTCCACCAGCTCGAGGTCGGCCTGGGCGTCGTTGCTCATGGCCCTACCCCGGGGAGTGCGGCCTTCGCCTCCACTCCATGCCAGTGTGACACGCGTATTGTTATAAAGTTCTGTTTCATGAATACTTTGCGCTGACCGGCCGGCGCGGCGGACCGGCCCATCCCAAGTGGCGGCTATTATGTCAAAAAATGCATTCTATGATGTGCTCGTCATCGGCAGCGGCGCGGCCGGCCTGAGTCTCGCTTTGCGCCTGCCCGAAGGCACCCGCATCGCCGTGGTCTCCAAACGCGAATTGAAAGAGGGGAGCACCTACTACGCCCAGGGAGGGATCTCCGCCGTGCTGGACGAGGCCGATTCTCTCGAATCCCACATCCAAGACACGCTCCGCGCCGGCGACGGCTTGTGCGACGAAACCGTGGTGAAGATGGTGGTCGAACGCGGCCCGGAAAACATCCGATGGCTGCTTTCGCAGGGTGTGGAGTTCACCGCCACACCACCCACCGGCTCATCGGGCTACCACCTCACCCGCGAAGGGGGCCACAGCCATCGCCGGGTCGTTCATGCCGCGGACGCCACCGGCAAAGTGGTGGAACTGAGCCTGGAGAAGCAGGCGCGCAACAATCCTCACATCGACCTGTTCGAGTACCACATCGCCGTGGACCTCGTTTGCACGCCCCGCGGCGACGGCAGCCGGCCCCGCCGGTGCCTGGGCGCCTATCTTCTGGACCTGAAAGCGAACCAGGTGCGGACCCTGGGCGCCCGTTTCACCGTGCTTGCCACCGGCGGTGCCAACAAGGCTTACCTTTATACCAGCAATCCGGACGTGGCCACGGGCGACGGCATCGCCATGGGATGGCGCGCCGGCTGCAGGGTCGCGAACATGGAGTTCATCCAGTTCCACCCCACCTGCCTCTACCATCCCGAAGCCAAATCCTTTCTCATCTCCGAGGCGGTGCGCGGCGAGGGAGGCCGGCTGCTGCTGCCCGACGGCACCCGCTTCATGCCGCGTTACGACGAGCGCGCCGAACTGGCACCTCGGGATATCGTGGCGCGCGCCATCGACGCGGAGATGAAGCGGCTGGGCATCGACTGCGTCTATCTCGACATCAGCCACCGGGACGCCGAGTTCATCAAGTCCCACTTTCCCACCATTTATCGCCGCTGCCTGGAGCTGGGCATCGACATCACGCGCGAACCCATTCCCGTCGTGCCCGCGGCCCACTACACCTGCGGCGGCGTGATGACCGACTCGAGGGCGCGGACCGACATCGAAAACCTATATGCGGTGGGTGAAACGGCCTACACGGGGCTTCACGGCGCCAACCGAATGGCCAGCAATTCGCTCCTTGAGTGTCTGGTCTTCGCGGAGCTGGCGGCTGAGGACATGGCGAAACAACTGCAACGGCCGGCGCCCGAGTCGCCTGCGCTGCCAGCCTGGGACGAAAGCCGGGTCACCGACTCGGACGAGGAGGTGGTGGTCTCTCACAACTGGGACGAGCTGCGTCGTTTCATGTGGGACTACATGGGCATCGTGCGCAGCAACAAACGGCTGGCCCGAGCCCAGCGGCGTATCAACCTGCTGCAGCACGAGATCCGCGAGTATTACGGCAATTTCCGCATCAGCAACGACCTCCTGGAGTTGCGCAACCTGGCCGACGTGGCGGAGCTCATCATCCAGTCCGCCATCCGCCGCCGCGAGAGCCGTGGCCTGCACTACAACAAAGACTTTCCTTTCAAGGACGAGCGGCAGCGCCGACCGACGGTGCTCATTCCCGATGGTTACGTGCCGCCGAAAACAGATTGAAGAAGTTTTCACCGGTGCGCTCGACGAGCGCCTCCACATCCATGCTCCGCACTTGGGCCAGCGTTTCCACCACCCGCCGAACGTGGCGCGGTTCGTTCGGTTTTCCACGGTGGGGGACGGGCGCCAGATAGGGAGAGTCGGTCTCCACCAGCAACCGATCCAGGGGCACCTTGCGTGCCACTTCCCGTAGAGGTTCCGCGTTACGGAAGGTGACGATGCCCGAAAAGGAGATGTAGAACCCAAGGTCCAGGGCGCGACGGGCCGTCTCCCAGTCCTCGGTGAAACAGTGCATCACGCCGCCGGCATCACGGGCGTTTTCCTCTTCGAGAATGGAAAGGGTGTCTTCGCGTGCCGCGCGGGTATGGACGATGAGGGGCTTGCCGGCTTCCAGGGCCGCCTGGATGTGAATCCTGAAGCGCCGGCGCTGCCACTCGAGATCACCCTCGCTGCGGAAATAGTCCAGGCCGGTTTCGCCGATGGCCACGTTACGTGGATGGCGCGCCAACGCCACCAGCCGTTCCACCGTCGGCTCCTCGCGATCCTTGTCGTTCGGGTGGACACCGGCCGACACGGAGACTTCGGGCCAGGGCGCCACCTGTTCCACCATGGCGGGCAGACTCTCCAGGTCGATGGCCACGCACAGCATGTGACCCACGCCTTCGGCCAAGGTCCTTGCCATGAAGCGCTCGAAACTCTGGTCGTAAGGTGACAGATCCACCCGATCCAGGTGGCAGTGGGAGTCCACGAGCATGAAGATCTCCTCGTCGGAATCGATCGGATCCGGCCGGGCGCCGGTCACATGGTGTCGGTGGGATCGTCGAGCTCCAGCATGCCGGCCAGGTGGAGCTCGATCTTGCGCCGGGTGGCCCCTTCGTCCTGGGGATCGAATTGGACGCCGATGCCCGCCGTGCGGTTGCCCATGGCACCCACCGGCGTGATCCAGATCACTTTCCCGGCGAACGGCAGCTTCTCCTTCTCGTCGAGCAGGCTCAGCAAGATGAAGACGTCGTCTCCCAACTCGTACTTCTTGAGTGTGGGAATGAAAAGACCACCGTTTTCCACGAAAGGCATGTAAGCACGATACAAGGTCTTCTTGTCCTTGATCGTGAGGTTCATGATGCCTTGTTGAAAACCGGGCAGGGCCATGGCTATCGGCTTCTTGCAATTCGGCACCACTCCACGAGCAGTGCCTCCAGGGTCAGCTGGGGGTTGGGATTGTGGGGCAATCTTCTTAGAGATTCGAACAATTTGTCAAGAAATTCATGCAAATTCGCAGGTTGTATCACAATATCCGGCAGCGGATCGGACAGCTTTCCACCATGGATTCGGCGCAACAGCAGATGGAGCCAGATCGTCAGCTCAGCGAGCAGATCCGCCAGCGCACGCTCGCCGAGCCACTGTTCCGCCACCGTCCAGGGCGCGGCTTCGCCGCGCACCAAGGCAACCAATTGCGTCAGCCTGCGGGCCGCCGCCTCCGCCTCGCCCGATTCGATCCGCGCCAACGCTCCGAGAGGACCTCCGCCGGCCAGCCTCAGCGCGACTTGCGCCCGTTCCGCAGGGATGCCCTGCGCCTGCAACCACCGCAGCGCCATGCCCTCGGGCGGAGGGCGAAATGGAAGAAGATTACATCGGCTGCGGATGGTGACGGGCAGTCTTTCGGGTTGGTGGCTCACCAAGAGCATGTGGATGCCGGGCGGCGGTTCCTCCAGCGTCTTCAACAGGGCATTGGCGGCCGCTGTGGTCATGGCCTCCGCGGGAAAGATGAGAAAGACCCGCCGACGACCCTCGCCCACCGCCAGGATGGTTTTCTCCCGCGATTCGCGGATGGCATCTATGGACAACACACCGCCTTCGGTCTCGGGGGTGAGACGGTGCAGGTCGGGATGGGTGCCGGCCGCCGACAGCCGACAATCGCGGCAGCGGCCGCAAGCGTGGCCGGAATCCAAAGGCTCGGCGCAGAGCAGCGCCCGGGCCAGGGTCTCCGCGAAAGCCCCTTTGCCCAGCCCCTTGGGTCCGAACGCCAGCAAGGCATGGGGCAGCCGTCCTTCACGACGGGCCCGGGCCAGTTGCCGCCAGGCGGACTCCTGCCAAGGCAGCGGCACCTGGAGGGCGGGCCCTTCCCCGTTCTTCTCTGATGGCTCGACAGGATTCATCCTGCTTCGCTCCATGTTTCGAGGAAAGCCTCGAGGATTTCAGCCACCTGGGACTGAACACGGGACAACGATTGATCGGCGTCGATGACGCGGATGCGCGCCGGTTCGGCCGCCGCGCGCTCCAGGTAGGCCCGTCGTACCCGTTCGAAAAAAGCCAGCGCCTCTTTTTCGATCCGGTCCGGCGTCGACCGACGGGCGGCTCGTGCCAACCCCACCTCGGGAGGCAGGTCCAACAACAAGGTGAGGTCGGGCCGAAGCCCCTTTTGCACCCATCTCTCCAGAGCGGCGATGCGATCGGTCGGCAGTCCCCGTCCACCCCCCTGGTATGCATAAGTGGCGTCGGTGAACCGGTCGCACAACACCCAGCGCCCCGACGCCAGAGCGGGACGGATGCGACGGACCAGATGTTCGTTGCGAGCGGCGAACATGAGCAGCAACTCCGTCTCATCGTCCATCCCGTCGTGACGATGGCCCAGGAGCAGTTCACGCAACGCCTCGCCCAAGGGGGTGCCCCCGGGTTCCCGGGTTTCGAGGGGGGGATGGCCTGCATCGGCCAACCGCTTTGCGACCAAGGTCATGGCGGTGCTCTTGCCCGCTCCTTCGATGCCTTCGAGTGTGATGAAGGCGCCCCGTCTCATCGTTTGAGCTGAAACTTGCGCACCGCGCGGTTGTGCGCTTCGAGATCGTCCGAAAACTCATGGGTGCCGTCGCCGCGGGCGACGAAATAGAGGCTGCGGCCGGGTGCGGGATGGGCTGCCGCCAGGAGCGCGTCCCGCCCCGGCATGCAGATGGGCGTGGGCGGAAGGCCGGCATGCACGTAGGTGTTGTAAGGGGTGTCCTCCCTCAGATCCCGTTTGCGGATGTTGCCTTGGTAACGGGCGCCCATGCCATAGATGACGGTGGGATCGGTTTGTAACTTCATCCCCTTTTTCAGACGCCGGACGAAGACGCCGGCGATGCGGGCGCGCTCCTCGGGCACTCCGGTCTCTTTTTCCACGATGGAGGCGAGGATCAGCAATTCATAGGGCGTCTTTAGGGGCAGATCCGGGTCCCGCCCTTTCCAGGCGGCTTCCAGCTCCCTCTCCATGCGACGCCAAGCCTTTTTCAGCAGTTCCAGATCGGAAAAACCCCGTGGAAAATGGTAAGTATCGGGAAAGAAACGCCCTTCGGGATGCTCCCCTTCATGTCCCAACAGCCGCATCACCTCGGCATCGCTCAGATCGCGCAGACGGTGTTGGAGCGCCGGGTGGTCATCCATGGCGCGGCGCCACTGACGAAAGGTCCAACCCTCGGGAAAGGTGATGCTGTGGCTCACCGTGCGGCCGGAAATCAGCAGTTCGAACAGGGTCACCGGCGTCAATCCGGGTTCCAGCCGGTATTCGCCCGCCTTGATGGCGGCGAGCTCCGGCCGTTGACGCAACATGAGACGCAGGAACCCGCCCCCCTTCAACCACCTTTTCCTCTCCAACTCCCGGCCCAGAGTCAAGGCGGAAGTACCCGGCGCCACCTCCAGCACGACACCTTCCGGCGGAAGCGACAAAGGCGTGCTCAAAAAGGTCCTGTATTCCTGCCAGAGCATCCAGGCGCCAATGCCCGCCGCCGACAAGACGAGCGCCAAAACGGCCATCCACGCGCGTCTCTTGGTGTCAGCCATCGAATGTGAACACGCGGCGCGCCGCCGCCTCCAGTACCGGATGGTGATCGATTCGAACTTTCCGCGCCTCACCGTCGAACGCACGCACCGAACGGATGCCCAACAGCGAACTGGTGAGGAAGAGTCCCTCGGCTCTTTTCACGTCCTCGATGGGGATGCGGCCAACCCGCACAGGATGGCCTTTGCGTCGCGCAGTGTCCAGAACCAGCGATCGGACCACGCCGGCGACACCGCATCGGTCCACCAGAGGGGTATGGAGACGTCCATCGAGGAGGAGAAAGAGATTGGCCGACGTGGCCTCCACCGCATAGCCTTCCTCGTCCAGCATCAGCCCCTCACCCTCGTCGAACTCGAAACGCGCCAGCACCTGCTCCAGCCGGTTGAGATGCTTTATGCCGCCCAGTCCAGGATGGCCGCCCAGGCGTTGGCGGCAGACGACCAGGTTGGACACCGGTTCCGAACCGGGACCTGCCCATTGGAAAAGTTGCAAGACGCGGGTGGGCCGAACTTCGTCCGGAGCACGGTATCCCCGCTCAGAAGGACCGCGGGTGATCAGAATTTTGAGCACCGCCGTCGACGTATCGCCGATGAGTCGTCGCGCCTCGTCCCACAGCCGTCTTTCGTCCGGCGCCGGCAGCCTCAGCCGCCGGCATCCAAGCACCAGCCGTTCCAGGTGGCGCTGCCACAGGCAGGGACGCCCATCCACCACGGCCAGGGTTTCGAAAAGACCATCGCCGAATTGAAGTCCCCGGTCGTCGAGGGAGAGGCGATCCTCCGGCTCTCCATTGACCAGGCTACGCAGCAAGGTCAATCCTTGAGCAGGCGAAAGGCGAGTGTGCCGTTGGTACCGCCGAAACCGAAGGAGTTGGACAGCGCCACCTCCATCTTCATTTCACGCGCCGTGTGCGGCACATAGTCCAGGTCACACTCCGGGTCGGGGTTGTCCAGGTTGATGGTTGGCGGCGCCACCTGATCGCGCAGCGCCAACACGGTGAAGACCGCCTCGGCCCCGCCGGCCGCTCCCAGCATGTGACCGGTCATGGACTTGGTGGAACTGACCGGAATGCGGTAGGCGTGGTCGCCGAATGCCCGCTTGACCGCCATGGTTTCGGCGATGTCACCGGCCGGCGTGGAGGTACCGTGGGCGTTGATGTAGTCCACGTCCTCCGGGTTCAGGCCGGCATCCTCCAAGGCGAGGCGCATGCATTCGGCCGCCCCTTCCCCGTTGGGGGATGGGGAGGTCATATGGTAAGCGTCCGAGTTCATGCCCGCTCCCACCAGCTCACAATAGATCTCGGCGCCGCGGGCCTTCGCGTGTTCCAGCGCCTCGATCACCAGCACGCCGGCGCCGTCACTGAGCACGAACCCGTCCCGGTCCCGATCCCAGGGACGGCTCGCCTTCTCCGGCGCGTCGTTGCGTGTGGAAAGCGCTCGGGCCGCGGCAAAGCCGCCCAGCCCGGTGGGGGTGGTGGCCATCTCGGCCCCGCCGGCGATGACCACGTCCGAAGTGCCATACTGGATCAGCCGCATGCCGTCGGCGATGCAGTGGGCGGCGCTGGAACAGGCCGACACGATGGAATAGTTGGGGCCCTTGAAACCATTGATGATGGAAATCTGCCCCGCCACCATGTTGATGATGTTGGCTGGAACGAAGAAAGGCGAGATCTTGCGCGGCCCTCCTTTGAGGTAGGCGGCGTAGTTGTCCTCGATGCCGCCGATACCGCCGATGCCCGAACCGACCACCACGCCGATGCGGTGGGCGTTCTCCTCCGTCACCTCCAATCCGGCATCCGCAATGGCCTGGTGGGCGGCGGCGATGCCGTAATGGATGAAGGGATTCATCTTGCGGGCATCCTTTTTCGGAATGTATTGAGTGACGTCGAAATCGTAGATGGGCCCTCCGAAGCGCACACTGAACGGCTCGATGTCCATGTGCGTGATGGGGCGGATGCCACTGCGGCCGGCCAAGATGCTTTCCCAGGCGCTGGGCACATCGAGCCCCACCGGCGACACGATGCCCAGGCCGGTGACCACTACCCTTCTCTTGGACATATGGGAAGACCCTCTTTTGATGTCGACCGGAACATCTCCCGGCCTGTCCGGCCGGAGAGAGGCTTCGGATCAGGGGGAGATGGAGACTGGCACGGTTCCAGGATCAGCTGGTGTGGGCGTTGATGTAGTCCACCGCCTGTTGCAGCGTGGTGATGTTTTCGGCTTCCTCATCGGGGATCTCGCACTCGAACTCCTCCTCGAGGGCCATCACCAACTCCACGGCGTCCAGGGAATCGGCGCCCAAGTCGTCGATGAAAGAGGCATCCGGCGTGACTTCGTCTTCGCTCACTCCGAGTTGTTCGGCGACAATTTTCTTCACTCGTTCTTCTATGCTGCTCATTGCTTTGATTTCCTCCAGGATTTGAGCGCGATCCAACGCCGCGCGGGGGGTATTTTATGCACAAATCAGCACGGTTCCAACAAGGAGCCCGGCTCACGCCATGTACATTCCGCCGTTCACATGCAGCGTGGCGCCGGTGATGTAGGCGGCGTCGTCGGAGACCAGGAAAGCCACGGCGGCGGCGATCTCCTCCGGTCGTCCGAGCCGGCCCATGGGAATGGCAGCCAACAATTGTTCGCGTTGGGCCTCGGGCAGCTCGCGGGTCATGTCGGTGTCGATGAAACCGGGCGCCACCGCATTGACGGTGATGCCACGGGCACCGATCTCTTGGGCCAGCGATTTGGTGAACCCCACCAATCCCGCCTTGGCCGCGGCATAGTTGGTTTGTCCGGCGTTGCCTGCGGCACCCACCACGGAGCCGATGTTGACGATACGCCCCCAACGGGCCTTCATCATCCCACGAATGCAGGCCTTGGAGAGCCGGTAGAGGGCGCCGAGGTTGGTGTCGATGACGGCGTGCCACTCCTCGGGCTTCATGCGCATCAACAGGTTGTCTCGGGTGATGCCGGCGTTGTTCACCAGAACGTTCACCGGGCCGAACGTCTTTTCGACGGCATCGACCACCGATGCAACCGAGTCGTCGTCGGTTACGTCGAGCCGCATGCCGACACCTTCGATGCCCTCTTCCTGGAAGCGAGCGGTGATGGCGTCGGCACCGCCGTCACTGGTGGCCGTGCCAACCACGACGAGACCTTCCGCGCCCAACCGCTCGGCAATGGCGCGACCGATCCCGCGGCTGGCACCGGTGACCAGGGCGATGCGTTTGTCAGGCATGGATCTCCTCCAGAGCTTTTTCCAAGGATGCCGGATCGAAAACCGGCAGGAATGTGAGATTCTTGTCGATGCGGCGTCCCAGCCCGGTGAGCACCTTGCCGGGACCACACTCGATCACCGCATCCACCCCTTGCCCGGCCATGGCCTGGACGGTTTCGACCCAGCGTACGGGGCTGTGGAGCTGGCGCACCAGTTTGTCGCGCAACGCTTCGGGCTCTCGGGCGGACGCCACGTCCACGTTGTGCAATACGGGAGGCCGGGGCGGCCTCAACGGCACGTCCGCCAGCCGTTCGGCCAGCCGTTCGGCGGCAGGCGCCATGAGGGAACAGTGCGAGGGAACACTCACCGGCAGCGGCAGGGCCCGTTTGGCGCCGGCCTCTTTGGCCAAGGTCATGGCCCGTTGCACCGCCGCTTTTCCTCCAGCGATGACCACCTGACCGGGGGCGTTGAAGTTCACCGCTTCCACCACCTCCCCTTCGGCGGCCCGAGCACAGAGTTCGCGCACCGTTTCATCGTCGAGTCCAAGAATCGCGGCCATGGCGCCGCTGCCTTCGGGCACCGCTTCCTGCATGAAACGACCGCGGGCGGCCACCAACTGCACCGCGTCGGCGAAAGCCAGGGCGTCGGCGGCCACCAAGGCACTGTATTCACCCAGGCTGTGGCCGGCCATCACTTGCGGACGCGGACCGCCTTGCGCCTCCCACACCCGCCAAACCGCGACCCCCGCAGTGAGCATGGCCGGTTGCGTGTTCTCCGTACGGTCCAGTGCCTCCTTCGGGCCTTCGTGGACCAGTTTCCACAAGTCCATGCCGAGGGCGTCGGAGGCCTCCTCATACAATGCTTTCACTTGCGGAAACGCTTCGGCGAGGGCGTCGGACATGCCCAGGGATTGGGAACCCTGTCCTGGAAACACGACGGCGAACGTTCGGCTCATGGTCTTGGTCCGGTTCAGTATTTGAGCAATATGGAACCCCAGGTGAACCCCCCGCCGAAGGCCTCGAGCAGCAAGGTTTCACCCCGGTGGATGCGCCCGTCTCGCACCGCCACGTCCAGCGCCAGGGGCACCGAGGCGGCGGACGTGTTGCCGTGCTCGTCCACCGTCACCACCACCTTGTCCATGGACATGCCCAGCTTGCGCGCCGTGGCCTGGATGATGCGGATGTTGGCCTGGTGGGGCACCAGCCAGTCGATGTCCGATTTCTTCAGATCATTGGCGGCCAGGGTCTCGTCCACGATGCGCCCCAGGGTGTTGACCGCCATTTTGAACACTTCGTTGCCCTTCATGTGGAGGTAATGGGGATCTCCTGTCTCCACCGGCACGTCGAACCCTCGGGAGATGCCGCCAGGCACGTGCAGCAACTCTTCGTAAGCGCCGTCGGCATGCAAATGGGTGGAAAGGATTCCAGGCGTCTCGGCGGCCTGGAGCACCACGGCACCGGCACCATCACCGAACAGAATGCAGGTGGCGCGGTCACGCCAGTCCACGATGCGGGAGAGGGTTTCCGCACCCACCACCAGTGCATTCCGGGCAGTGCCGGTGCGAATGAATTGGTCCGCCACACCCAGGGCATAGATGAATCCGGTGCAAACCGCCTGGATGTCGAAAGCGGCGCAGCCGTGGGTGTCCAAGCGCTGTTGCAGCAGGCAGGCGGTACTGGGAAAGATCTTGTCCGGCGTGGTGGTGGCGACGATGATCAGATCCAGATCCCGGGGCTCGAGGCCGGCCGCCTCCAAGGCGCGGCGGGCGGCGGGCTCCGCCAGGTCACAGGTGGTCTCTCCATCGGCGGCGATATGTCGTTTGCGGATGCCGGTGCGCTCACGGATCCATTGATCCGAGGTGTCCACCATCCGTTCCAGATCTTCGTTGGTGAGCACCTTCTCCGGCAGATGGCCGCCGGTGCCGGCGATGCGGGACCAGAGTGTCATGCCATGGCCCTTCGTTGAAGCTGCTGGGCCACGCGATCCTCGATGCGGCTCGAAACGTCGGCGACGACCGCCTTGGCGGCGATGTCGATGGCGTGCTCATAAGCCAATGCATCGGCGCTCCCGTGGCTTTTCACCACCACCCCGCGTAGACCGAGAAGGCTGGCTCCGTTGTAACGGCGCGGATCGATCCGGCGGCTCAATCCTTTGAGTGCAGGCAGCGCCAAGAGGGCCGCCATGCGGCGGAACGGATTGCGGGTGAACTCCTCGCGCAAGTTGCCTCGGATCATCTTCGCCACACCTTCGCTGGTCTTGAGCGCCACGTTGCCCACGAAGCCGTCGGTGACCACGATGTCCACCTCGTTGTTGAGGTAGATGTCGTCACCCTCCACGTATCCGACATAGTTCAAGGAGGAGCCCCGCAACAGTTGGTCCGCCAGTTTCACCTGTTCGTTGCCCTTGATCTCTTCCTGTCCGATGTTGAGCAGCCCCACTTTGGGACGCGGAATGCCGTCAAGCACCGTCACCAGCTCAGAACCCATGACGGCGAACTGGAACAGGTGCTCGGCGCTGCAGTCCACGTTGGCACCCAGATCGAGCATCCAAGTGCGTCCGCCCACGCAGGGCAACGCCGTGATGATGGCGGGCCGATCCACGTTGGCCAGCATCTTGAGGACAAAACGGGCCGTGGCCATGAGCGCCCCGGTATTGCCGGCGCTCACACAGGCGTCGGCCTGCCCCTCCTTCACCAGGTTGAGGGCCACCCGCATGGAAGAGTCTTTCTTCTTGCGCAAGGCGACCGAGGGCAGTTCGTCCATACCCACTTCTTGAGCGGCGTGGTGCACCCGCAACCGCGACGGCAAGGACCCGGCGGGAAGGTGGGTCTCCAGCACCTCGCTGCGTCCCACCAGGATCAGTTCGTGATGGGGATTCGCCTCCAGATGGCGCAGCGCGGCGGGCACCACCACGGAGGGGCCGTGATCCCCCCCCATGGCGTCGAGCGCGATGGTTATCTTGTCGACCACTCGGAACGGCTCCGGCGGAAGGCCTGGCGAAACGCAGCCGGTCAGGAAATCGGGCGCCGATGGCGCCATCCGACGGAAACGGCAGCGATGTTACTTGTCGACGACCTTGCGGCCCCGATAGAAACCGTCCGGCGTCACATGATGGCGCAGGTGGGTTTCACCGGAAGTGGGATCGATGGACAGCGTTTCCGGCTTGAGGGCATCGTGGGAGCGGCGCATGCCGCGCTTGGATGGGGTCTTACGATTTTGTTGTACCGCCATGGAGGTCTCTCCTGCAATCTTTCAATTGGGGTTCCCGCCGCTCTTTTTCTTCAGTCCGGCGAGAACGGCAAAGGGGTTTTCCCGTTCCGACGCCTCCGGGAGATCGGAGGACTCGGGCTCCGCCCGGTGTCCCGGGCACTGGTCCGACGCATGGCGCGGCACCACGGGCAGACTGAGCAACAGTTCGTCCTCGACCAGCCGCATCACGGTGACCCGCTCCTGCTCGTCCAGGAGCAGCGGATCCAGCGCTCTGGGCAACTGTTCCGCTTCCATCGGACCGCGCACCAACGCGAGCGTACCCACCGCGTGCACCTGGTGCGCCATCGACTCGAGACAGCGCTGGCATTCCAGATCCAGGACGGCTTCCACCGTGGTGTGGATGAGGCTTCGACCGTGATCGTCCCGCCCGAAACGGAACCGATAGCGCACCTCGCCGGCCGTGTCGCGCAACAACGGGGCCAGCCTGGGCAGGGCGGAGAGGTCGAACCGGCCCTCCAGGACCGCCTCCTGTTCAGACAGCAACCAAGGGTCGATGCGCTCTGGGACGGGGCGCGCCATAAGCCGCGTATGATAGGGAATATCCCAATCGAGGTAAAGAGAAACCGCCCGCCTCCCAGGTCAGGGGTGACGGGCGGCGAAAGCCCCAAACGAGATCAGGCGGCGCGGGTTTCCAAGGTGGCGGAGCGCTTCTTGCCGGCACAGGGATCCTCTTTTTCCCGACCACGGGCCACCAGGTCGGCCAGTGTGATGTCGGTGAGAAATTCATAGATTTGCCGGCTCAGGTCGTCCCACAAGCTGTGAGTCAGGCAGCGCTGACCACCCCGGCAATCCTCCTTGCCCCGGCACCGGGTGAACTCCACCCATTCGTCCACCGCGCAAATGATGTCGGCAATGGAAATTTCGTCCGCGGGGCGCCCCAGGAAGTAACCCCCGCCCGGGCCCCGCACACCGCGTACCAACTGGCGGCCACGAAGCGCGGCGAACAACTGCTCCAGATAAGACAAGGAGATGCCCTGGTTTTCGGAGATCTCCGACAAGGTGACCGGGCCGTCTTGGCCGTGGAGGGCCAGGTCCAACATGGCCGTGACCGCATAACGGCCTTTGGTGGATAGTCTCATGCTCTTCACTCCTCCTCGATTCTATGCGAGGCCATTAACTTAGTGTTTTACTCGGTAATTAAGCCTACCATTAACCCTCCGTTTCGGTCAACAATTCCGACGAACGGTCGAAACGGTGCCCTTGATGTCGGCAGTAGGCGAACCATTTGGATAAAAACAGCTGGATTTTCCAACGGTTGCGCAGGCTGGGGTGGTGATAGCCGTTGGGCAGCGGCAAGGCGCTCTGGCGCAAGCTGAGCACTTCCACCTGGGCGGCGTCGTGATAAAGACGCAACAGAGCATCGGGATCGGGGACCTGGCCTTCCCGGTGGGAGAAGTAATAGGTGAGGTGGACCACCGTGGTGTATGGGGTCTGTTCCAGCACTTCGAGGTACAGATCCATCTGCCCCGGCCGGCGGGAGCACAATAGCCCTCGGGCGCGCCGCAAATCGGGCGCCATCTCCATCAACTGGTGGTAATTCTCTTCACACAGATCCAGCAGTTGCCCCACGGTGGGCTGTTGGGAAAGGAGTCGCCTGAGCTGTGGAATCCAGGGAAGGCGCATGGGCTCGAACGAAAACCGGGGGCTCCAGGCCCCCGGTCCGGTGTCTGCCGTCGGTCGGGGCCGGCGTCAGGCCTGTTCCCCTCCTTGCTGCTGTTGGCTCTCGGCGATTTGGCGGCGGACGTCGTCCATGTCCAGGGCCTGGGCCTGCTCGATGAGTTGACGGAAGGCCCCCTCGGGCAAAGCCCCTGCTTCCGCATAGATGATGATCTGATCGCGGAAAATCATGAGGGTGGGAATGGAGCGGATTTGGAAGTGCATGGCCAGTTCCTGCTCCTCTTCCGTGTTGACTTTGGCGAAGACGATGTCCGGAAATTCTTCGGAGACCTTTTCGAAGGTGGGGGCGAAGCTTTTGCATGGCCCACACCAGGGCGCCCAGAAGTCGATGATGACGAACGCGTTGTTATTGACGGTGTCTTCGAAGTTTTCCTTGGTCAGTTCTGTAACAGCCACGCGGGGCCTCCGGGAATTGCAATGATGGATGAACCATGGGCGAGTATAGCAGAGGCGACCGCCGGCGACGGGGCCGGCGGTCGCGGGCTCAGCCCTCCAAGCCGGCGAAGATGGCGTCGCGGATCTCTTCCACGCTGCCCACGCCGTTCACTTTCACGTATTTGACGTTGCCCTGTTCCGCCTCCTTCCGATAGAAGTCGATGAGCGGTTCGGTCTGCTCGTGATAGACCCGCAGGCGTTCACGCACCGTCTCTTCCTTGTCGTCGTCACGCTGAATGAGGGGCTCACCGGTGACGTCGTCCTTGCCCTCTTCTTTGGGTGGATTGAAGATGATGTGGTAAGTACGCCCCGAAGGCAGGTGCACCCGGCGGCCTGACATGCGCTTGATGATCTCCTCGTCGGGTACGTCGATCTCCACCACGGCATCGATATCGATGCCTGCTTCTTTCATGGCTTCCGCCTGGGGAATGGTGCGGGGAAACCCGTCGAACAGATAGCCGTTCTTGCAGTCGTCGTCCTTGATACGCTCCTTGACCATGCCCATGATGATGTCGTCGGAAACCAACCCTCCTTCGTCCATGATCTTTTTGGCCGCCTTGCCCAGCTCGGTTCCGGCTTTGACATGGGCGCGCAACATGTCCCCGGTGGAAATCTGGGGAATGTTGTACCTCTCCTTGATGAAGTTGGCCTGGGTGCCTTTGCCGGCCCCGGGGCCGCCCAGCAGGATGATTCGCATCGTCTACCCCCTTCAAGCGGTTGCGGAAAGTGCTCCGAGTGTGCCACATCACCGGTGAAAAGGAACATTCGAGCCTGCCAATGGGCGGATTGACCCCGTTTATGCCGCGGGCGAAAAAATAAAGACGCCGGCACCCCGCCGGCGTCCGTGCCCCAGATTTACCAAGGGAAACACCCGCTGCAAATTCAGGCCTGGGTCTTTCCTCCGCCACTCATCTCCAACATGAGTTTGTTCAGCCGGTGGACGAAGCTGGCCGGGTCCTCGAGCTGCCCGCCCTCGGCCAGCATGGCCTGGTCGTAGAGCAGGCGCGCCAGCTCGTCGAAGCGCTCGCCCTCCTCCTGCTCCATGCGGGCCACCAGGGGATGCTCCACGTTGAGCTCCAAGATGGGAGTGGGCATGGGCGCATCCTGCCCTAGCTGCTTGAGCACCCGGGCCAGGTTCTGGCTCATCTCGTACTCGTCCACCACCAGGCAGGCGGGCGACTCCACCAGGCGGCTGGAGACGCGTACTTCTTTCACCAGGTCGCCCAGGGCCTTTTTCACCCGCTCCAAGAGCGCCTTGTGGGCCTCGGCGATCTTCTCCTGCTCTTCCTTCTGCTCCTTGTCCTCCAGCTCGCCGAGGTCGAGCTGGCCCTTGGCCACCGAACGGAAGGGCTTGCCCTTGTACTCGGTGAGGTGGGACATGAGCCACTCGTCCACCCGGTCCGTGAGCAGCAGGACTTCGATGTCTTTCTTCTTGAACACTTCCAGATGGGGGCTGTTGCGTGCCGCGGCCAGGGTGTCGGCGGTGATGTAGTAGATCTTCTCCTGTTTCTCGGGCATGCGCTCGATATAGTCGTCCAGCGACACCGTCTGCTCGTCGCCCTCCGACTTGGTCGTGGCGAAGCGCAGCAGGCCCGCGATGCGCTCACGGTTGGCGAAGTCCTCCGCCGGCCCCTCCTTGAGCACCTTGCCGAACTGCGCCCAGAAGGTTTTGTATTTGTCCGGCTCGTTCTTGGCCAAGTTTTCGAGCAGCCCCAGGATGCGTTTGACGTTGGCGGCGCGGATGCTGTCGATCACCTTGTTGTGCTGCAGCAGCTCGCGCGAGACATTGAGCGGCAGGTCGTCCGAATCCACCACCCCTTTCACGAAGCGCAGGTAGTGGGGCATCAGCTTGTCCGCTTCGTCCATGATGAAGACGCGGCGCACATAGAGCTTGACGCCGTGCTTCTGCTCCCGATCCCACAGGTCCCAAGGCGCCCTGGACGGGATGTAGAGCAGCGAGGTGTATTCGTGCTTGCCCTCCACCCGGTTGTGGGTCCAGGCCAGGGGGTCCTCGAAGTCGTGGGTGATGGACTTGTAGAACTCCTTGTACTCCTCGTCGGAGATCTCGGACTTGTTGCGCATCCACAGGGCGGTGCCCTTGTTCACCTGCTCCCACTCGACCTCGTCCTTTTTCTCTTCTTCGCCCGTCGCCTCCTTAGGCATCTCGATGGGAATGGGCAGGTGGTCGGAGAACTTGTGGATGATAGAGCGCAGTCGCCAGCCGTCGAGGAACTCCTTTTCCTCTTCGCGCAGGTGTAAGGTCACTTCGGTGCCGCGGTCGGCCTTTTCGATGGTTTCGATGGTGTAACTGCCCTCGCCGGTGGATTCCCAGCGAACGCCGTGCTCCTTGCCGAAACCGGCACGACGGGTGGTGAGGGTCACCTTGTCGGCCACGATGAAGGCGGAGTAGAAGCCCACGCCGAACTGGCCGATCAGGCGGGCGTCGGCCTCCTCGTTGCCGGTCATCTTCTCCAGGAACTTGCGGGTGCCCGAGCTGGCGATGGAGCCGATGGTCTCGGTGACCTCGTCACGGGTCATGCCGATGCCGTTGTCGGCCACCGTGAGGGTGCCGGCCTCCTTGTCCACCCACACCCGGATCCGCAAATTGGGGTCCTCTTCGTAGAGGGCGTCGTCGGAAAGGGCTTCGAACCGCAATTTTTCGATGGCGTCCGAAGCGTTGGAGATCAGTTCGCGCAGAAAGATCTCCTTGTTGCTGTAAAGGGATCGAATCACCAGGTTGAGCACCTGGCTCACTTCAGCCTGGAACTCCAGGGTCTCTTTGTGTGCTTCCACGGTCATGGGCGTCCTCATTCCACGATCGAGTTTCCGCCCCCCAAATGGGGATGCGGCACCGGAATTTCAAGCCGCTACCGCTGTGCCATACTCATTGGCATGAACCGCAGACGTCGATTGCTGCTCGCGCTGCTTGGGTTGTCCGCCCCGCCCGGAGCCCGGGCGGCGCTCTGCCTGCTCGGTGGTCGGCGCGGCAAGAGGCGGCCGGTGAGCCGCCCGGCGTCGAAAACGCCGCCCACGTCTCCCCCGCCGTTGACCGCACCTCCGGTGGACGGCTACCTGGGACGGCGCCACCGGCGGCGCCCGGCGCCTCCGGACTCGAGGCCGTTCCGCTGGCGACCCACCCCTTGAACTCGCCCGGCCTTGCCATTTCCCCACCGATTGAGCGTGTGCCCGCCCTTACCAACCGGTAGAATACGCTCCGTTTTACACCAGTTTTCCGGGAGTGTTCCGTGTCCGTGCGAGAAGTGGAAGTGGCCATCATCGGCTCCGGCACCGCCGGTCTCAACGCCATGGGGCGGGTGCGTCGGGCCAAAAAATCCTTCGTCCTCATCAACGGCGGCGAGCCCGGCACCACTTGTGCCCGCGTGGGATGCATGCCATCCAAAGCGCTCATCCAAGTGGCGGAGGATTTCCACCGCCGCACCCTCTACTCCCGCATGGGCATCGTGGGCGGCGAAAAGCTGTCGGTGGACATTCCGGAAGTGATGGAATACGTCCGCGAGCTGCGCGACACCTTCGTGGACCGGGTGCTTTCCAACAGCACCGACCACCTGAGCGATGAGGAGTTCATTCAGCAATACGCCCGTTTCGTCGAGCCTGGGCTCCTCGAGTTGGAAGACGGCAGTCGTATCCGCGCCGAGCGGGTGGTCATCGCCACCGGTTCCACTCCCATCGTGCCTGAAGCGTGGAAGGCCTTCGGCGACCGCATCCTCACCAGTGACGAGCTGTTCGAACAGGAAGACCTGCCTTCCTCCATGGCGGTGGTGGGGCTCGGCGTCATCGGCTTGGAGCTGGGCCAAGCCATCGCGCGGTTGGGGGTGGCGGTCACCGGTTTCGATCTGAACGAGCGCATCGGTGGGGCCACCGATCCCAAGGTGGTCGAAGCGGCGCGTGACGTGATCGGCAAGGAGTTTCCTCTCCATCTGGGACATCCGGTGGAGATCCACGAAGCGGATGAAGGGCGCCTCGAAGTGAGCAACGGCGAAACCTCGGTGGTGGTGGACAAAGTGCTCGTCGCCATGGGTCGCCGCCCCAATCTGGATCGGTTGGGGCTGGAAAACCTGGCGCTGGCGCTGGACGAGCGGGGCATCCCGACCTACGACCCCCACACGATGCAGGTGGGCGACCAGCCCCTCTTCCTGGCCGGCGACGTGGATGGAGACCGCCCCATCCTTCACGAAGCCGGAGACGAAGGCAAGATCGCTGGATACAACGCCGCCCACTGGCCCGAAGTCCGTGCCTTCAAACGCAAGGTGCCGCTGGCCATCACTTTCTGCGACCCCAACATCGTCGTGGTGGGAAAACGGTTCGAGACACTCGATCCCGATCGCATCGCCGTGGGAGAAATGAAAGTCGCGCCCGTGGGGCGCGCGCTCATCATGGGCCGCAACCGCGGTGTGATACGCGTCTACGCCGACAAGGCCGACGGACGCCTGTTGGGTGCCGAAATGTGCGCGCCCCGTGGCGAAAACCTGGGGCACCTGCTTGCCTGGTGCATGCGCAAGGGGGTCACCGCGGGCGAGCTGGTGCAGATGCCTTTCTACCATCCGGTGATGGAGGAGGCGCTGCAGGCGGCCCTCAACGCCCTCTACCATCAAGTGCAGGCCAAGAACGGCTCCCCGGTCTCCGAGCTGGAGCCCATGTGACCCACTAAGCCCGGTACTCGACACCAGACCCATGAGGTAGCCACAATGCCTTATTTCGTTTTCGAAATCACGGTGGATCCGACCAACGACGCCCGCAAGGCCCGCTTCATGGACGTGTACGAAAAGTACCGCGACGCCAAGCAGCGGGTGAAGGCCGAACGGGAGGCGAATCCGCCGACGGATACTCGGCAGGTGCGACTGGTGTTCGCCAAGAGCCAGGTGGAGGCGGAGAAGCTGCTCACCACTCCGCGGGAGGGGCAGCCCATCATCAACGAGGATTGAAGCCCTGCCGCCGCGGCCCCGGATCTCCATTCTTCTCCCTTTCCGCGACGCCGCCGCCACCCTGCCCGACTGTCTGGATTCCATACTGGCGCAAACGGAATCCCGCTGGGAGCTGGTGGCGATGGACGACCACAGCACCGACGCCTCCCCGGCCCTGGTCCGGGCGATGGCCCGTGAAGATCCCCGCATCCGCTTGGTGCGCAATCCCGGCAGCGGCCTGGTGGCCGCCCTCGACCATGGCTTGCACGCCTGCCGGTGCGAGCTGGTGGCGCGCATGGACGCCGACGACCTCATGCACCCGGAGCGCTTGGCGGCCCACCTGGCCCATTTCGCCGGCGATCCCGGCCTCGTCCTCTCCGCCACCCAGGCCGAGCTCTTCCCCCGGAAGGAGATCCAGGCCGGTTTCCGGGAATACATGCGCTGGCAGAACGCCTGTCTCACCCACGAGCAGATCGCGCGCGACCTCTACATCGAGTCCCCCTTCGCCCACCCCAGCGTCGCCTTCCGCCGCCGGGTGGTGCTCGACGCCGGCGGCTACCGCGAGGGCCCCTTTCCCGAGGACTACGATCTCTGGCTGCGCCTCTTCCACGCCGGCCACCGCATGGAGAAGATCCCCCGGGCGCTGCTGCGTTGGCGCGACCATCCCCGGCGCCTCTCCCGCACCGATCCGCGCTGCTCGCGCGAAGCCTTCGACCGCCTGCGGGCGATCTACCTGGCCCGGGATCCCCGCTTCCTGGCGCACCGGGAAAACTTCGTCGTCTGGGGCGCCGGCCGCAAGACCCGCCGCCGCGCCGACCACCTGCTGGAACAGGGCTTCCGCCCCCGGGCCTGGATCGACATCGACCCGCGCAAGATCGGCAACCGGGTGGAAGGGATCCCCGTGGTGGATTCCCGCTGGCTGGAGGAGAACGGCCGCCCCTTCGTGCTGGTCTACGTGACCAACCACGGTGCGCGGGAGGAGATCCTGGAAGAGCTGGAGGGAATGGGCTACCGCCCGGGCAAGGACTGCCTAGCGGTGGGATGACGGCACTTCAATTGAGAAAGGCCATTCGCCCTTTTTTCATGAACTCCTTTACTTTCTCAACATAAGTTATTGTTTCTTTGTATGGGGGAATGGCGCGCCCGTACTTGTCCACCGCCCCCTCCCCGGCATTGTAGGCCGCCAGCGCCAGCTCGACATCACCCTCATACCTGTCGAGAAGCCACCTGAGATAAGCCGCTCCGCCTTGAATGTTCTGGGCCGGATCCCAAGGGTCTTCCACTCCCAGCCTCCGCGCCGTTTGGGGCATGAGCTGCATCAAACCCATGGCCCCCTTGGGGGACCGCGCATGGTGTTGATAGGCCGATTCGGCCAGGATGACGGCGTGGATCAGCTCCGGATCCAACCCATGACGGCGTGCGGCCTCCTCGATGAGGGGGCCGTAACGGCGGATGCGCTCCTCCAATTGGGCCAGGGCCGGCGCCCGTCCGCCGCTGCGCGGGGTGCGGTAGCTGAAATGGAATCGCTTGAGCAGGCGCATCTCACGCCCTTTGCGCGGATCATCGGTGAGAAGGATGCGCCCTTCGGCATCCTCGAACTTATAAATGGTTTCCGCACGAAGGGCGCGTGCCGGAGCGAGCGCCAAGGCCGCCATCAGCGCACCGATGGGAATCAGACGACGGATCGTCGTTCCATTGAGAAAGGCGGTTTCAATTCGCACCACAGCACTTCTTGTATTTTTTGCCGCTGCCGCATGGACAGGGATCGTTGCGCCCCACCTTGGGCGCCTCGCGCTTGACCGTCTGCGGCTTGGGCATCTTTCCGTCCAGGTAGTACCAGATGCCGCGCTCCTTGCGGAAGAGGGCCAGTTCATGATGCCGCTTGAGCTGCCCTTTTTCCGTGTAGCTGGCCACAAATTCCACGAGACCTTCGCTGTCCTGTTCGCCCCCTTTTTCCACAGAAAGGATCTCCAACCCCAGCCACGCGGCCTCCCGCGCCCAGCGGCGGGTGGCCGGTTCGTCCCAGTCGTGGCGAGCGTCGGGATGCAAGCTTTTCCCTAGAAAGGCGATGTTGCCCGCCTGGTAGGCCGAATAGCGGGCACGCATGAGGGCTTCGGCCGTGGGCGCAGGGCGTTCGCCGGAAAGTACCGGGCCGCAACAGTCGTCGAAAGGGCGGCCGGAGCCGCAGTAGCAATCACCCATGGATGTTTACCGACATCATTAAGTATGGTCGGCGAATTATAGGAGCCCCAAGCCCCGGGCGCACACCGCCGCGCCGATGCCAACGGGGATCACAACCCCAGCTCTTGCCATCGCTTGCGAATCCGTTTCACAGAAACCGGCACGGCGGTGCGCACCTCCTGGGCAAACAGCGAGATGCGCAGCTCCTCGATGAGCCAGCGGATCTCTTCCAGGCGCTCGTCCACCACCCCCTTCTCGTTGACGGCGTTCCAGCGGGCCAGCCACTCCTCCTGGATCGGGTTGAGCTCGCGGATCCAGCGCTGGTCGCGGGCGGGGTCGAGGCGCAGCTTCTCCAGCCGCAGTTCCAGGGCGCGCAGGTAGCGGGGGTACTGTTTCAGCCGTTCCCAGGGCACCTGCTGCAAGAATCCCCGGAAGACCAGGCGGTCCAGCTGCCCCTGCATGTCGGCGGTGGAGGCGAGCCAGTGGATCTGGGTGATGCCGGCCAGCGCCTTGCGGATCTTCTGGTAGCGGCCGAGGAGGTCGCCGGCCAGTCTCCACACCTCCCCCGCCACGGCTTCCAGGTGTGGACGGCCCGCCTCCAGCATGGCGCGGAAGGCTCTAGCGTCACGCACCTCCCCCACCCCCTCGAAGAAGGCGCGGTCGATGACCAGGGCTAGGAGCTCGTCCTCCAGGTCGCGTCGGGCATCCTGCACGCCCTGCAGGGGGGAAGGCGCCGCCTTGGCGTACTGCAGGCGCATCTGCTGCAGGTTGGGCAGCCCCTTGCGCAGGGCGCGCATCTCTTGCGGCAGGGCGAGCATGACCAGTCGGCGCAGCCCGGCGCGGTGATGGCGCTGCGCCTCGCTACTGGAGCCGAGCACCTCCACCGCCACGCTGTCGCCCCGGTCCACCAGCGCCGGCCAGCCGGTGAGACGAATCCCCCGGCCGCCGCTCTCCACCCGCTCGGGCAGTTCCCCGAAGTCCCAGCGGGTGATCCCCTCCCGTTCCAGCGGGTGCCTTCCACCGGCCACGGGTGCCGCCTCCGAGCGGTCCGCGAAGCGCCGCTGCAGCGCCAGCAGGTCGCGCCCCGCGCCCAGGGTCCTGCCCTCGGCATCGACCACCCGTACCCGCATCTTCAGATAGTCGTCCAGCCCGTCGGGATCCCAGGCCTCCTCGGGCACCTGCACCCCGGTGAGCGCCTTCAGCGCCTGGCCCAGGGCCTGCACCAGGGGCGTGTCGGAGGGCTCCAGACGCGCCAGCACCTGGCGGGCGTGGTCGGGCGCGGGCACGAAGTGGCGCCGCAGGGACTTGGGCAGCCCCTTGATGAGGGCCGTGATCTTCTCCTCCAGCAGGCCGGGCACCAGCCAGTCGAGGCGGCCGGGGCTCACCTGCCGGAGCACCGCCGCCGGCACCACCAGGGTGACGCCGTCGGCCTCGTGTCCCGGCTCGAAGCGGTACTCCAGGGGCAGCGCCATGCCGTGCAGCTCCAGTACCCCGGGGTACTGCGCCTCGGTCTCCACCTCCCGCGCCAGCACATCTTCCAGGCGCATGTGGAGCAGCTTCGGCTGCTTCTTCGTGGCCTGGCGCAGCCACTTCTCGAAGCGGGGCTGGTCGTGGATCCCCTCGGGAATGCGCCGGTCGTAGAACTCGTAGATGCGCTCCTCGTCCACCAGCAGATCGGGCCGGCGGGTGCGTGCCTCCAGGTTGCGCACGTGGTCGATGAGCTCGCGGTTGTGGCGCCAGAAGGGGGCGCGTGTGTGGAAATCACCCTCCACCAGGGCGAAGCGGATGAAGATCTCCCGCGCCTGCTTCGGGTCGATGGGGCCGAAGTTGACCCGCCGCCGCGGCACCAGGGTGAGGCCGTAGAGGGTCACCTTCTCGTAGGCGCCCACCTGCCCGCGCCGCGCCTGCCAGTGGGGCTCGGAGTAGCTGTGCTTCACCAGGTGGCCGGCCAGGGCCTCCACCCACTCGGGCTGGATGCGGGCGCAGGTGCGGGCGTAGAGCCGGGTGGTCTCCACCAGCTCGGCGGCCACCACCCACTTGGGCGCCTTCTCGAAGAGCCCGGAGCCAGGAAAGAGGTGGAAACGGCGGTTGCGCGCGCCCAGGTAGCCCTCCTTCTTCCTGGCGCTGTCGCGGAAGCCAACGTGGCTGAGCAGGCCCGAGAGGATGGCGCGGTGCAGGGTCTCGTAGTCCGCCTCCTGCTGGTTGTCCCGGTAGCCCATCTCGTGCATCAGGGTCCGGAGCTGGGTGTGGATGTCGCGCCACTCCTGCACCCGGGTCCAGGAGAGGAAGTGGTCACGGCACAGACGCTGGAACTTGCGCCGGGTGAGATGGCGCCGCTTCTCCTCCAGGAAGTTCCACAGGTTCAGGTAGCCGAGAAAGTCCGACTCCTCGTGGCGGAAGAGGTTGTGGGCCTCGTCCGCCTGCTGCTGTTTCTCCAGGGGACGGTCGCGGGGATCCTGCACCGAGAGGGCCGCGCCGATGACCAGCATCTCGCGCAGGCAGCCGGTATGGGCCGCCTCCAGCAGCATGCGGCCGATGCGCGGGTCCACCGGCAGGCGGGCCAGCTTGCGCCCCAGCCGGGTCACCTTGCCCAGGCCATCGAGGGCGCCGATCTCTTCCAGTACCCGGTAGCCATCCTTCACCTGGCGGCTGTCGGGCGGATCGACGAAGGGGAACTTCCCGATCTCGCCGAAGCCCAGCACCTTCATCTGCAGGATCACCGCCGCCAGGTTGGTGCGCTGGATCTCGGGCTCGGTGAACTCGGGGCGGGCCAGGTAATCCTCCTCGGCGTAGAGGCGGATGCAGATGCCCTCGGCCACCCGCCCGCAGCGCCCCTTGCGCTGATCGGCCGAAGCGCGGGAGATGGCCTCCACCGGCAGGCGCTGGATCTTGCTACGCGGGCTGTAGCGGCTGATGCGGGCGAAGCCGGTGTCGATCACGTAGCGGATGCCGGGCACGGTGAGCGAGGTCTCGGCCACGTTGGTGGCCAGCACGATGCGTCGCAGGCCCGAGGAGCGGAAGATCTTCGCCTGCTCCTGCGGGCTCAGCCGCGCATAGAGGGGCAGCACCTCGGTGGCGCGCAGGCTGTGCTTGCGCAGGGTCTCGGCGGTCTCGCGGATCTCCCGCTCGCCGGAGAGGAAGACCAGGATGTCCCCCCTGCCCTCGCGCGAGAGCTCGTCCACGGCGTCGACGATGGCCTGCTGCATGGCGTCGTCGCGCTCGCCGCCCGCCTCCTCCGGCGGCCGGTAGCGCACCTCCACCGGGTAGGTGCGGCCCGAGACCTCGATCACCGGCGCGCCGTCGAAGTGGCGGGAGAACTTCTCCGGGTCGATGGTGGCCGAGGTGACGATGAGCTTGAGCTCGGGCCGTTTCGGCAGCAGCCGTTTCAGGTAACCGAGAAGGAAGTCGATGTTGAGGCTGCGTTCGTGGGCCTCGTCGAGGATGATGGTGTCGTATTCGCTGAGCCAGCGGTCGCCCTGGATCTCGGCCAGCAGCATGCCGTCGGTGAGGAGCTTGACGTGGGTGATTTCAGAGACCCGGTCGTGGAAGCGCACCTTGTAGCCCACGGCGGTGCCCGGCTCGGTGCCGAGCTCGGCGGAGATGCGGCTGGCCAGGCTGCGTGCGGCGATGCGGCGCGGCTGGGTGTGGGCGATGCGGCCGTAGATTCCGCGCCCCAGGTCGAGACAGATCTTGGGCAGCTGGGTGGACTTGCCCGAACCGGTCTCGCCACAGAGGATCACCACCTGGTGGTGCTCGATGAGCTCGCGGATCTCATCCAGCTTCTGGGTGATGGGCAGCTCGGGCGGAAACTCCGGCGTCGGCAGGCTCGCCGCCCGCCGTTCGGCCAGGGCCACGGAACGCTCGATGGCCGCCTCCACCGCCGCCAGCGCCTCTTCGGGCGCGTGGCCTTCCCGCGCCCGGCGGGCGATGCCCCGCAGCCGCCGGCGCAGGGGATGGCGGTCGGCCAACATGCAATGATCCAGCCGGGCGAACCAGGAATCCAACCTCCTGGAGGAAAACGGCCGAGCGGCGGCGGCTGCGCTGCGGGACGTCATGCTATGATCCGCTCCCCCGGGAGCGCTTTTGCCTCTATCATTCATCTCTTTGTCACATATGCCGCGTCGACACTGGACGGTCACTCCTTCCCACCGCCACACGGCCGTGGCCCGGCTCCTTCCCGACCTCGAAGCCGCGTGGCGGCTGCAGGGGGAGCGGGTGAACGACCAGGTGATCCGTTTCCGGTGCGGCGACCAGTCCTACTACCTGAAACGCTACACTACACCTCGACGCTTCCACCAGCGCCTGCCGGGACACAACCGAGCGGTGCGGGAATGGCACAACCTCCAATGGTTTCACAGAATGGGGATTCCCACGGCCCCGCTGGTGGCCTTCGGCCTGGAGCGCCGTTTCGGCCTGTTCCAGCGGGGAGTGTTGGTCACCGAGGCCCTGCCAGGCTGCCTCGATTTGGCC